>JASIEC010000103.1 GCA_030046135.1 Thermoplasmata archaeon
CCGCCTTCCGCGACTTGAGGATCGCGGGGAGCTTCGCCGTCCGCGGGTCGTTCCACGCCTGCTGGAGCGCGATCACGCACGGGAGCGGGGCCTCCCACGTCTCGGCCTCCCCCTCGAGGGACCGCTGGAACGAGAGCGTCGAGCGGCTCGCGGTCCACCGCAGGTCGACGACGAACCCGAAGTGCGGGATCCCGAGCAGCTCCCCGAGCGCGCCCGCCACGATCCCTTCCTCGTCGTCGGTCGCCTGCTTGCCGAGGAGCACGAGATCGTGCGGCACCGCGCGGACCGCTTCGGCGAGAGCCCGGGCGACCTCGAGCGGGTCCGCGAGGGTTCCCGCATCGTTGCGGACCCACGTCGCCTCGTCCGCGCCGAGGGCGAGCGTTGCCCGCAGGACCTCCTCGGCACGGGGGGCGGGGCCGACCGACACGGCGCGCACTCGGGAGCCCGGGACGGTCTCCCGGAGGAGCAGCGCCTGCTCGACCGCGGACTCGTCGTACCCCCCGAGGGCGAACTTGACGCCCTCCGGATCGAGCGACGCGCCGTCGGGCGTGGGGCGGAGACGGGTCTCGGGGTCCGGCAGCGGCTTGACGCAGACCACGATCTCCACGGGGGCGCCTCCCGCCCTACGCGTAGCCGAGCAGGAGCTCGCGCGCGATCACGGTGCGCTGGATCTCGTTCGCCCCTTCGTAGATCTGGGTGAGCTTCGCGTCGCGGAGGAGCTTCTCGACCGGATAGTCCTTCATGTAGCCGTACCCGCCGAACGTCTGGATCGCCTCGTCGGCGACGTGGAGGGCCGCGTCGGAGGCGAAGCACTTCGCGATCGACGACTCGAGCGTCCCCTTTCGGCCCCCGTCGATGATCCAGGCCGCGTGCCAGGTGAGCAGGCGCGCGGCGGCGACCGCCTGGGCCATGTTCGCGAGCTTGATCTGGATCGCCTGGTGCTCGGCGATCGGCTTGCCGAACGTCTCCCGCTTGAGCGCGTAGCGCGCCGCGTGGTCGAGCGCGGCCTGCGCGATCCCGGTCGCGAGCGCGCCGATCGGCGTCCGCGTGTGGTCGAGCGTCCGCATCGCGATCGAGAATCCGTCCGTCTCCCCGCCCAGCCGGTCCCGCACCGGGACGCGGACCTTCTCGAACCGGACCGTTCCGGTCGAGGAGGCACGGTGGCCCATCTTCTCCTCGTCCTTGCCGGGGAGGACGCCCTCGGCCGAGCGGGGGACGACGAAGGCGGCGATGCCGCGATGCCGGAGCGCGGGGTCGGTCGTCGCGAAGACCGTGTAGAGCGAGGCGTGCGGCGCGTTCGTGATGAAGCACTTCTCCCCCTCGAGCACGTAGGCGTCCCCGTCGCGCCGCGCGTGCGTCCGCAGCGCGCCCGCGTCGCTCCCCCCCGTGGGCTCCGTGAGGCAGAACGAGGCGAGCTGGTAGGAGGCGCAGAAGGGAGTGAGGACGCGGCGCTTCTGCTCGTCGGTCCCCCCGAGGAGGATCGGTTCCAGCGCGAGGCAGTTCGCGATGATCGACGTCGTCATCCCGCCGCACGCGTAGGCGAGCTCTTCGACGAGGAGGCACTGATCGAACAGCGACAGGCCGCTCCCGCCGTACTCGGCGGGCACGTTGAGGTTCATCAGGCCGAGGTCGTACGCCTTGCGGTAGATCTCCTCGGGGAACCTCGCCGACCGGTCGCACTCCGCCGCGTGCGGCGCCATCTCCCCGCGCGCGAATTTCCGGGCCATGTCGCGCAGGCTCGTCTGCTCGGAGGAGAGCGAGAAATCGGGCATGCTCCGAGAACGCGCGGACCACCGGCACGCGCTATATCACGGCTTGGGTGAGGCCCGGCGTGCGCCCCGGTTTCGAGGGCAGGAACGGCGGTCCGGACCGCCGGGAGATCGCCGTCGGCCGCTACGCCCGGCTCGACCGGGACCGCGCGAGGAGGATCGGGGTCCCCGAGGTGATCCTCGGGGAGGGGAAGTCGGTGGAGCATCTGCTGGGGATCCTCGACGCGCTCCACCGGCAGGGACTCGGCGCGCTCGTTTCCCGACCGAGCGCCCCCCAGCGTCGGGCGCTGCGATCGGGCCCGGCCCGGCGCTGGGCGTGCCGGGAGCTCGCGGGGGGCCGTCTCGTTCGCCTCCCCGGACCGCTCGGGCCGAAGTACCGTCCCGGGACGGTGGGGATCCTCGCGGCCGGGACGAGCGACGTCCCCGTCGCCGAGGAGGCGAGGGAGGTTCTGGCCGCCCTCGGGGTCCGGACGGTCACGGCGTACGACGTGGGCGTGGCGGCTCTCGGTCGCGTGCTGCGTGCCCTCGGGCGGCTCGAGCGCCGCCGCCCCGAGCTGTACCTCGTGTTCGCGGGCCGAGAAGGCGCCCTTCCCACGGTCGTCGCGGGGCTCGTTCGGGCGCCGGTTGTCGGGGTCCCCACGTCGACCGGCTACGGGCGCGGCGGTCGCGGGGAGGCGGCGCTCACCGCCATGCTCCAATCGTGCGCCCCCATCGCAGTCGTGAACATCGACGCCGCCGTCCCGGCGGCGTTGTTCGCAGCCCAGAGGTTCGCCGAGCCCGCCCCGCCCGCCGGTGCCCGGAGATCCTCCCGACGCGAAGGTCGGTCGAAATCGACCGCCCGATCCTCGAGGGCATAGGGCAGGGCCCGCCCGCCGCCGGCCCGAGGACCCTTACCCATCGACGGAGTACCGGTCCGATGTCGATCGCGCTCTACGAGGACAGGGCGTCGGTCTACGATCGGATCTACTCATCGAAGGACTACCAGGCGGAGTCCACCCGGCTGTACCGGATCGCGCGCCGGGCGCTGGGCCGCCGGCCCGGCTCGTGGCTGGACGTCGCCTGCGGGACCGGCCGCCACCTCGAGGCGTTCCGCCGATTGGTCACGGACGTGGCCGGGGTCGACCGGAGTGCTTCGATGCTCCGCCTCGCCCGACGTCGCCTCGGCCCCGGCGTTCGGCTGGCCCGAGGGGACATGCGGCGGTTCAACCTCGGGCGGTCGTTCGACGTCGTCTCCTGCCTGTTCAGCTCCATCGGCTACCTCCTGACGCCGTCCGAGCGGGCGGCCGCCCTCGCGACGTTCCACCGTCACCTGCCGCCCGGGGGCGTCCTCCTGATCGAAGGCTGGGTCCTGCCTGAGCGCTGGAAGGGCCGCCACACGAGCCTCCAGACGCACGAATCCGACGAGGCGAAGGTGGCTCGGCTCGGGTCGACCTGGCGGGAGGGGTCGATCTCGGTCCTGGAGATGGACTACCTGGTCGGGGGCCCGGGCCGGCGCGTTCAACACTTCCGGGAGCGGCACCGAATGGCTCTCGTCAGCGCCGCCGACATGCTCCGGCAGCTCCGGGCGGGAGGGTTTCGGGCCCGGGCGCTGTTCCCCGGGCGCGACCGGAGCCGGGCCCTCTATCTCGCCGTCCGGTCGGGGGCGCCTCCCCTGTCCGGAGCCCACCCGCGGGGGGCCGGTGGCTCGGGACGGCCCCGCGGGACCAACTCGAAGGCCTTTTGAGAGGGTCCGGGCCTCGGAGGGTCGTGCCGCCTCGGCTCGCCGCACCGGATCGGGCCGACCAGGAGGAGCGGCAGGATCGCGCCCGCCTCCGCGAGCTCGATGCCCGCCTGACCTCCCTGCTCGCCCGTCGTCGTGAGCTGTTCGAGGAGCTCCGTCACCGGTCCGCGGAGCAGAAGGAAGCGCTGGACCGCGTCCGCGGCCCGGAGTCGGACGCCGAGGCGCTCCACGAGCGGCATGTCCAGCTCGGCCGCCACCTGAACGAGCTCCGCGCCGCCCGCGACGTGGCCCGACGGAAGGTTGACGAGGCCGTCATCCATCGGCGCGAGCTCCTGCTCACGTTCGACCGCCGCGAGCACGACCGGCCCGACCTCATCAAGCGGGAGATCGCCGAGCTCGAGCTGCGCCAGCAGACGCGGGCGCTCCCGATCGACGAGGAGAACGCGCTCATCGCCCGGCTCCGCCAGCGCTCGAAGGACCTCAAGGACGCCGAGGCCCGGGGCGCGCAGGTCGAGGAGCATGCCAAGCTCCGAAAGGAGGCGGACGCCGCGGTGGAGGCGGCCCGCGAGGAAGTGGCCCACGTCGTCGAGGAGATGGGCCAGGTCTCGAGCGAGCGGGACGCGACCCGGATGGCGATCCGGACCGTGCTCGAGTCCGCCGGGAGCCGCATCGCGGAGCTCCGCGTCCGCGGCAAGGAGCGCTACGAACTGATGGGGAAGATCGACGAGATCGGCCGCGAGATCGGGGCCGTCGAGCGGGAGGGCCGGGAGCTTCTCAGCCGGACCCGCGCGCGCCGCGCCGAGGTGCGGGACGTCGTCCAGGCCCACGCCCCCCGTCGCGGACCGCCGCCCGAGGATCTCGTCGCCTCGGCGGCCGAGGCCCGCTTCGCCGAGTTGATGCGCCAGGGCAAGGTCAGCCTCGGAGGCTGACGGCCCGGGGGCCCGCCGGGCCTAGTAGATCTTCACGACCGTCACCACGAAGATGAGGGTCGCGCCCGCCACCTCCGGGTTGTAGTCGAGCGTGTACGTCCCCGCGGTCTCGTTGACCGCCGAGACGATGTATTGCGTCTCGTCGCAGACGGCGGTCGTGACCTTCCCCGAGACCAGCCCCACGTTGGTGGAGTTGAGCTGGTTGACGAGCGTGATCGTGCTCGAGGTGACGTTCGTCACCTCCACCGGCCAGCCGTTCGGCGAGGCGACCCATCCGGCGCTCACGACGTTCTCGACCGCCACCGCCGTCGCGTTGACGCTGAGGACGAGGTCCGTCCAGCGGTACGTCGGATCGACGAACGTCGTCCCCACGACGGCGGTGACGTTGGGGTAGGCCGTCGAGAAGTTCGACGCCGAGACGACGTCCACCACGGGCAGGGTGTACTTGAGCGGGGCCGTGCGGAAGCAGCTCGCGTTCGGCGAGCCGTAGGCGAGGGCCGGGGGGACGGTGATCGACCGGGTCTGGTTCACCGCGAGCCCGAGCATCCCGCGCCAGAAGCCGGGGACCACGCCCACGAACGTGAGATTGCTCGTGTTGTAGCCGCTGCTCGGAACGTTGGGGCCCACGCTCACCGGCAGCGGCGTGTAGTTTGCGAGGGCGCGCAGCGTGAACTCGACGGTCTTCGGGTAGCTGAAGTTGTCGAGCGCGACCGACTTGATCGAGGTGTCGAAGACCCGGCCGATCTGGGGCCCGCTGCCCATGATCCCGATGTAGTTCACCGTGACGTTGTCCCCGAGCGCCACCGTCGCGGGCCCGCGTCCGGGCGGCGCGGAGTTGACCACGGCGAGAACGCCGGCCCCGATCCCCCCCGCGACGACGGCGAGGACGACGAGGATGGCGAGCGCGGTGAACGAGCGGCGTTGCCCGGCCATGGTTCAGGTCCGTTGGAGAGCGAGGGGGGTCAGCTGGTCGCTGGTCTCGTCATGGAATCGGAGAGACAGGTGTTCCTCATTCCCCCGCGCCCCGAGCCCAGGGCCAATATATAGGCTCTCGAGGCGGCGCCGGGTCGTCGGGCCCCGGAGGGGCCGCCCGGCTCACGAGCGGCGGAGCTTGCCCACGATCGGCTCCTCGATCGCTCCGCCCTCCTCGAGCCGGTTCAGGACCGCTTCCGCCCGACCCGACGCGATCCCCCGGACCGCGATCCTCTGGAGGAGCTCGCGCAGGTCGGCGTAGCCGTCGACCGACCCCTCGGAGAGCTCGTCGACGAGCTCGAGGAACACCGACTCCTCCGAGCGGTCCGCCCCGGTCGGCGCCGCCGGCGCCGGGCGAGGAGGCGCGGCCGGAGTGACCGTGACCGTCGGGGGGATCGAGGGGCGGACCGGGGCCGGCCCGAGGTCGCCCGCGACCCGGCGGACGAGCGAGGCGAGGGAGGCACGGAACGCGGCGCGGTCGCTCTCGGGGTAGCGCCGGAGCGACGCCCGCGCGCCGCGCAGCCAGAGAGGAGGGATCCCCTCGGCCCGCAGCGATTCGTCGGAGGCGGCCGGTCCCCGCTCGAGGCGGTCGAGCAGGTCGAGCCGATCGAGCGTCTGTCGCCCGATCTCCGCGAGCGCCGCCCTCTCCTCCGTCTCCGCGACCGCCCGCACGGCCTCGGCGCGGACCGACAGCTGCGCCGCCCCGTCCCGACCGTGGAACAGATGGGCCTTCCCGATCACGACCGCGGGGCGGGACTCAGGACCGGCTCGGAGCTGGGCCATCGCACGGGGCTGGAAGCTCCCCGCGGTCACGGGGACGGTCCCCGTGGGGTCGGTGAGCCGGGCCCGCCAGAACGTCGGAGGGTCGTCGCGCCCCACGGGTTCGGCCGGCGAGAGGGCGCCCGCGACGAGGACCCGGTTCATCCGGGCCCCGTACGGGCTCACGACGTACGAGGCGACCTTCTCCCCTTCGCCTCGTTCCTCTTCCACCGAGCCCTGGAGCTCGCGCGCGCTGACGCGCCAGGCGGTCTCGCGCACCGTCATCCTCCGGGCCCCCGGAGCCGGGCGGCGAGCTCCCCGGCCGCCGTGTCGAGGTCGATCTCGACCGGCTCGATCGTCTCCGGGGCCAGGTTGAGACCGAAGTCGTCCCGGCTCACCGAGCCCCGGACGAGGAGGCGCCGCCCCACGACCGCCTCGAGGAGGGCCTCCTCGAGGACCGAAGGATCGGGCCGGTCCTGGAGCCGGCGCCGGGCCTCGTCGAGCGTCACGTTCCAGAGCTTCTCGGTGAGGCCCCGGTCCGCCCCGACGACGACCGAACCGGTGCCGTCGTCGAGGACGAGCCGGGCGCGGAGGTCGGCGACCCCCTCGACCTCCCCGTGGATCCGGCAGAGCCCTCCCGCGACGAGCCGTCGGCACCGGGGGCAGCGGAAGACGAGGCCGCTCGGCGGCAGGACGTGGACGACGGTCCCTTCCACCGCGATCGCTTCGCCTCCTCCCCCGTCCTCGAGGTCCCCGATCGGGCGGGGCGGGGAGCGGAGGACCTCGGCCGGGAGCGGAAGGTCCCCCGCCTCGATCCTCTGGACCGTGGCCCGCTCGTCGAGGACGAGCTGGGGTCGGCCCCGGAAGGTGCGGACGTACGCCCCCGAGATCCGGAGCGCCTCGCCCGCGTTGAGCCCAAAGTCGCTCCAGGCGCTGACGACCGCGGTCCCGCTGCGGTCCGCGAGGAGCCCCTCGTACACGACCCTCTGGTCCTCGCCGACGGTGACGGACTTCGGCACGATCCGCACGACGCGGGCCTCGATCCGGAACCCCTCCGCCGGCCCTCCGAGGTCGCGCAGAAGTCGCCGCGGGAGCTCCTCCGGGGTCACGCGGGGGAGCTCCGCCTCGCCCGCGGGTTCGACGCGGGTCTTCCAGGTGAAGACGAGCTCGGCGCGCCCGCGGAACTCGCGGATCTCCGCCCCGACGGCGCGCACGATCTCGCCCCGCTCGATCCCGTCCCGGGGCGGGTCCCACCAGCTGAACCGCACGGTCGCCGTCCCGTCGGTGAGGAGGCCCACGAGCAGGGGCCGGGCGACGCCGTCGGTGCGCCGGGGCACCTCCCGGCGCTCGAGGGTCACGAGACGGCCCACCACCTCGACCGGGGAGACCTCGAGCGAGAGGTCCCGGAGCCGGACCTCGGGGGGTGCGGGGATCTCGGCCGCGGTCACGGAGCCCGACCGCGCTCGCACCGTCCGCCGCGATAAAACCGACCGGACGGGCGTGGACGGTGGGCGATGGGGGGGCCGTCGGCCGCCCGGGGGCGGGGGATGCGGTCCCGCACAACGCTTTTGCTCGGGACCCGATGGACCGGGCGCCGTGGCGGTCGTCAAGTTCAACCAGCGCGTCGACCGGATGCTCCGAGAGCGCAACAGCCTCGTCTGCGTGGGCCTCGATCCGGACCCGGAGGCGATGCCGAAGGGGCTCCGCCGCCTCTCCCCGGCGTCGCAGCTCGAGCGGTTCCTCCGCGGCATCGTCGCCGCGACGAGCCCGCACGCGGCCGCCTACAAGATGCAGCTCGGCTCGTTCCTGCAGTACGGCCCCCCCGGGTTCGTGGCGCTGCAGAAGTGGTCGCGGCGGATCGGCCGGTCGCGCCTGAGGATCCTCGACCTCAAGGCGAACGATATCCCGAACACGATGCGGATGATCCGGAACGGCGCGTTCCGCTCGTTCGGCTTCGACGCCGTGACCGTCACGCCCTGGAGCGGTTGGGAGACGCTCGCCCCGTTCCTGGACGACCCGTCGCACGGGGTGTTCGTCGTCGCCCACTCCTCGAACCCGGGCTCCGGCGACTTCCAGGAGATCCCGACGCCGCGGGGCCCCCTCTGGCTCGCCGTCGTCGGGGAGGTCCGGCGGCTCGCGCACGCCCACGGCAACGCCGGGGTCGTGCTCGGGGCGACGTTCTCCGAGTCGCTCCGGACCGCGCGCTCGACCCTCGGCGACGGGGTCCCGATCCTCGTCCCCGGGATCGGGGCGCAGGGCGGTTCGCTCGCGACCGCCGTGCGCGAGGGGGTCGATGCGCACGGGCGGGGACTCCTCGTCAACGCGTCGCGGAGCGTCCTCTACGCTTCGTCCGGACCGGACTGGAAGCGCGCCGCCGGCGCCGAGGCCTCGCGGCTCAAGGTGCAGATCAACCAGCTGCGGCTAGGCGTTCGTACAGCCGGATGAGCTGGCGCGCGACCTCGCCGACGGCGTAGCGCTCCTCCGCCCGCCGCCGGGCGGCGGCGCCCAT
This sequence comes from Thermoplasmata archaeon, assembly GCA_030046135.1. Lineage (GTDB taxonomy): Archaea > Thermoplasmatota > Thermoplasmata > Lutacidiplasmatales > UBA184 > Lutacidiplasma. The sequence goes on from JASIEC010000103.1 coordinate 8,659, forward strand.
CCTCCGGGCGAGCTCGGGGTCGGCGAGGATCCGCCGGATCTTCTCGGCGAGGTCCTCCGCGAGCAGGGGCTCGGCGAGCAGGCCCTCCCGGCCGTCCTCGATCACCTCCCGGACCCCGGGGACGTCGGCGATCACGACGGGGAGGCCGGAGGCCATCGCCTCGGCGACGGCGAGCCCGAACCCCTCGAGGCGGTTCTGCGACGGGAAGACGAACGCTTCGCCGAGGGCGAGGTAGCGCGGGAGGTCGTCGTCCGAGACCCGGGGGCAGAACCGCACGCGGGTCTCGACGCCGATCCGGCGCGCGAGGCGAACGAGGTCGGGGAGCCGGGGCCCGGCCCCGATCACCACGAGCGTCACCTCCTCGGGAAGCTCGCGGAGCGCCTGGACGATCACGTCGACGCCCTTGTGCGGGACGAGGCGACCGGTGAAGACGAGGACCCGGCGGCCGGTGAGCCGGAGCTCGGCGCGGAGCGGCCCGGGATCGATCCCCGGCCGGAACCGCTCGAGGTCGACGGCGGACGGGATGATCTCGAGGGACCGGCCCCGGAGCGTGGCCGAGGTCGTCCCGTAGCTCTGGGTGTGGACGATCACCCGATCGACGCGGCGGAGGGTCGGCGGGAGGAACGCCCGCTGGTAGAGACCGGCGACGAGCCGGCCGACCCCTCCCGAGAGGAACAGATCGCAGTGGTAGGTGAGGCAGACCGGAACCCCCGACGCGTCGAGCGCCCGCGCCGCGAAGAAGGAGGTGAGCGGGGGCGGGTAGTGGAGATGCACGACGTCCGGGCGGAGGTGTCGGAGCACCCGGCCGGTCCCCACGTCGAGCGGCGTGTTGAGGAGGACGCCGAGCGACCGGGTCCGGAGGACGCGGTACCCCTCCCGCTCCTCGACGGCCGGCAGGGCCCGGTCGTACCGCGCGGTGACGACCGTCACCTCGTGGCCCTCGCGGGCGAACTCGCGCGCGAGAGCCCGGACGTGCGACTCGACGCCGCCCGCATGCGGGGCGAAGAACGGAGCGACTTGAACGATGCGCACGCGAGGCTACCCGTCCCGAACGCGGCCCGGCACCGGTCGGGGACCCTCCGTCCGCGCGCCGGCCGCTAGGCCGGGGTCGGGGAGCGCCGGGGAGGGGCGGCGTCGGGTGCCGACTCCCGGCTCTGGAGCAACGCCTCGGGCGGGAGCGTCGCGACATCGAGGCCCGGCATCAGTTCGCCGAGCGCGGTCGAGACCCGGGCGAGGACGTCGGGCTCGTCGAAGTGGAGCGACGCCTCGACGACCGCCCGGGCGATCTTGACGGGCCGCGACGCCTTGAAGATCCCGCTGCCGACGAAGACGCCGTCGACGCCGAGCAGCCGGCAGAGAGCCGCGTCGGCGGGGGTCGCGATCCCGCCCGCCGCGAAGTTGACGACGGGCAGGCGCCCCAGGCTCCGGACCTCCTGGACGAGCGACTCGGGGACGCGCTCCGCCCGGGCCCAGTCCGCGGCCTCCTTCTTGGCGAGCTTCTTCACCGCCTCGATCTCGCCCGAGATCTGGCGGATGTGCCGGACCGCCTCGATGACGTTGCCGGTCCCGGCCTCCCCCTTCGTCCGGATCATCGCCGCCCCCTCGTCGATCCGACGAAGCGCCTCGCCGAGGTTGCGGGCGCCGCAGACGAACGGCACCTTGAACTTTCGCTTGTCGACGTGGTGGAACGGGTCGGCCGGCGTGAGGACCTCCGACTCGTCGATCATGTCGACCGCGAGCGCCTCGAGGACCCGGGCCTCGGCGGTATGCCCGATCCGGCACTTCGCCATGACGGGGATCGAGACCCGCTCGCGGATCTCCCGGATCTTCGCGGGGTCGGCCATCCGGGCGACCCCGCCCTGCGCCCGGATATCGGCCGGGACCCGTTCGAGCGCCATCACGGCGACGGCCCCCGCCTCCTCCGCGAGCGCGGCCTGGTCGGCGGTCGTCACGTCCATGATGACGCCCCCCTGCTGCATCCGGGCGAAGCCGCGCTTCACGAGCTCGGTGCCGAACCGGAGCTTCTCGACGGGATCGGGCATGGCCTTCGTGTCGGCCCCGGGAAGGGGCCGGGTCTCTATAAGCGGCTCCTCCCGCGGGGCCGCCGCTTATATTTCGCCGCTCGCTCGGCGGAGTGCCGGGGGGAGCTGGGCAACGGCTGAGAGGACGAGATGGAACTCGTCGACCCCACGAACCTGCACGGGATAATGCCCGCGAAGGGAATCGGATGCACGACGTAGGGAGAGTCACTGCCCAGCTGACGCGGGAGTGAGCGGTTCGCCGCCGCCCGAGGTCCCGCTCGGGAGGCTCCGGCGCCCCGGTCGGGCGGGGCGGGTCGTGGTCGCTGTGGGGCTCGCCGCGGCGCTCGTCCTCACCGGGATCGGCGCCTACGTCTACGTCGGCGACGAGTTCGGGGGCCCGACCCTCGTCATCTACACCTACCCGAGCCTCTTCGGCAGCGGCAACTGCACGTCCTGCGCGCTGAACGCCGTCTTCGGGGCGTTCGCCGCCGCCCACCACGTGCGGATCGACCTCGAGTACCCGAGCGGCACCCTGGCGGCCGCCCTCGAGGGGGAGTCGGGCGCCCCCGCCGCCGACCTCGTGATCGGGCTCGACGAGATCACCGCGCCCGAGGTGGACGCCCGCGGGCTCCTGATCCCGTACGCCCCGCCCGAGCTCGCCAACGTCTCCCCCGACCTCGTCGCCGAGCTCTCGCCGGACGACGCCGCCGTGCCGTACGAGTGGGGCTATCTCGCGATCGACTACAACGCGACGTTCTACAACGCGACGGCCGGGGCGGTCGCGCATCTCACGTTCCCCGATCTCGACGCGAACGCGAGCTGGGCGAGAACGCTGCTCGTCGAGGACCCGCTGCTGGACATCACCGGCCAGGAGTTCCTCGTCTGGGAGATCGAGTACTACGAGCACGTGCTCGGCGAGAACTGGACCACGTTCTGGAAGGACCTCCCGTCGGGCGCCCCGGTGTACTCCGACAGCTGGGGGGACGCGTTCGCCGAGTTCAGCGAGGCGCTCGACCAGATGGTCGTGAGCTACTCCACGGACCCGGCCTACGCGGCGTACTACGGCGCCGGAGGCTCGTTCAACTCGACGGGGAGCTGGTGGAACGGCACCGACTACGGTTGGAAGACGATCTACGGGATCGGCATAGTGCGGGGGACCCGCCATCTCGCGCTCGACGAGGAGTTCGAGAACTGGTTCCTGTCGGGGGCGGTCCAGCGCGAGATCCCGACGAACGAGTGGGAGTACCCCGCGAACACGACCGTCCCGCTGCCCTCGGTGTTCGCGGACGCGATCCCGCCGAGCTCGATCGTGGCGCTCAACACCTACACGACGCCGAACGAGACCGCCGCGTCGCTCGCGGAGTGGCTCCACGAGTGGAACGCGACGACGGGGGAATGACGCGGCGGGGGCGGGCGGCGGAGCTGGTCGCCGCGGCGGGGATCGCCGCGTTCCTCCTCGCGTTCGTCCTCGCGCCGACCGCGGCGCTGTTCCGCCACGGGCTCTCGGGCCCGTCGGGCGCCGCCGCCCTCGCGCAGGCCCTCACGTCGGCGGGGGGCGCCCGCGCGTTCTCCGCCTCGCTCGAGCAGGGGGGACTCTCGGCCGCCCTCGCGGGCCTCCTCGGGTACCCTGCGGGGGTCTTCGTGGGTCGGTACCGCTGGCGCGGCCGGACCGTCGCCCGCTCGGCGCTCCTCCTCCCGTTCCTCCTCCCCGGGCTCGTGATGGTGCTCGGCGTCCTCGACCTGGTCGGACCGTCCGGCCTCCTCGGGGGCCCCCTGCCCTCGCTCCGATGGTACGCCTCCGGGATCCCCGGCATCGTCGCCGTCAACCTCCTCTACAACGTGCCGATCGTGGTCGTGCTCACCGCCGCCGGCTGCGAGGCGAGCTCTTCCGATCTCGAGGAGACGGTCGCCTCGCTGGGCGGCGGTCCGGGTCGCGTGTTCCGGGAGAGCTGGGGGCTCCCGAGCGCGATCGGCGCCGGGTGCGGGGCGCTCCTCACGTTCGTCCTCTCCGCGCTCTCCTTCGCCCCGCCGATCCTGCTCTGCGGCGAACGTTGCGCGACCGTCGAGGTTCGCGTCTACGAGCTCTCGGCGATCGCGGGGGAGCCCGCGCTCGCCGCCGCCCTCGCCCTCGTCCTCGTCCTGGTGTTCGCGGGCCCGACGCTCCTCTACGTCCTCCTCGCGCGCCGGCTGCGGGCGGTCCGCGGGCGGAGGTTCCGCCCGCGGGCCCCGGACTGGGCCCGCCCGACGACGTGGCTCTGGGCGGGATCGTTCGCCGCGGTCGGCCTGGCGGAGTCCGCCCTCCTCGGGGCGGTGTTGCTCCGATCCCTCTCGTCCCCGGGCGGAGGGTCGTTCGGGGCGCCGTGGAGGCTCCTCGTCTCCGCGTCCACGGCCGCCCGGATCGGCAACCCGGTCGGCTCGGCGATCGCGAACACCCTGCTGTTCGCCGCGCTCGCCGCCGCCGTGACGGTCGTCCTCGGGATCGGGAGCGCGTTCCTGACGAGCCGGCGACCGGCGGTCGGCGCCCCGCTCGCCCTCGCCCTGTTCGTGCCCGTGCTGATCTCCCCCGTCGTCCTCGCCCAGGCGCTCGGGACGTTCTGGGGCCCCTGGCTCGGGGCCGGCTACTCCCTCGCCGTCCTGATCGTCCTGAGCCAGGCGCTCCTCGCCGCCCCGTTCGCCCTCCAGAGCCTCGAGCTCCCCCTCGCCGGCATTCCGGCCGGCGCGACCGAGGCCGCGACGGCGCTCGGCGCCGGGCCGTGGACCGCGTTCGTCGACGGGGCGCTCCCCCGGATCCGGCGCGGCGTCGAGACCGCCGTTCTGTTCGCGTTCGCGCTCGGCATGGGGGAGTTCACCGCGACGTACTTCTTCGCGAACCCCACCCCCGCCGTCCGCACGCTGCCCGTGGAGATCTATCTCCTCGTCCCGGCCCGGCTGTTCCCCGAGGCCGAAGCGGCGGCCGCGTTGCTGCTCGTGCTCAGCCTCGCCGTCTTCGCGGCGATCACCGCGCTCGGGGGCCGCGATGCTCGCTGAGCCGATCCTCGAGGTCGACCGCCTCTCGGTGCGGCTCGGCCGCACCGAGGTCCTTCGGGACGTCTCGTTCACGGTGGGACCGGGCGAGCTCCTCTCCCTTCTCGGCCCGAACGGCAGCGGCAAGACGACGCTCCTCCGGACGATCGCCGGCTTCGAGACGGCGACCTCGGGGACGGTGCGGCTCGGGGGCCGCGACGTCGCCGGGGTCCCGGTGCACCGCCGCTCGATCGGTCTCCTCGTTCAGGACCCGGTGCTGTTCCCGCACCGGACCGTCCTCGAGAACATCGCCTACGCGCCGCTGCTGCAGCGACGGCCCGAACCCGAGGTGCGGGAGCTCGCCGGTCGGCTCGCCGAGCTCCTGTCGCTCGCCGCTCTTCTCGACCGGGTGCCGGGGGAGCTCTCGGGGGGCCAGCAGCAGCGCGTCGCGCTCGCGCGGGCGCTCGCCGCCCGGCCGCAGCTGGTCCTTCTCGACGAGCCGTTCGCCTCGATCGACCCCGAGATCCGCGCGGACCTCTACGCGGAGTTCCGCGCGGCGCTCCGCGCCTCGGGAACGGCGGCGATCCACGTCACCCACGACCGGGAGGAAGGGCTGTTCCTGGGGGATCGGACCGCCCTCCTGTTCGGCGGGCGCCTCGATCCGCCCGGCCGTCCCGAGGCGGTGTTCGCCCGGCCCCGCTCCCGCCGAGCGGCGCGGTTCCTCGGCTACAACCTCCTGCCGGGGCCGGACGGCCCGTTCGCCGTTCTTCCCGAGGACCTCCGATTCGACGCCCCCCGCGAGGGAGGGGTTCCGGCCACCGTGCGGGCGTCGGGCCCGTCCGGCCGCGGTTACCTCGCGATCCTCAGCACCGACCGCGGGGTTCGCGTCGCCCTCCGCTCGGCGACCCCGCTCCTCCCGGGGACGGAGGGCGGCCTGACCTGGGAGACCGCCCTCGAGCTGCCGCCGGACGACGCGGCGGACGCCCCCGCAGAGCCCAAGAACCGGGAGGCGGTGGGGACCCCGTGAGCGGACGCGCTGAGACGTCGGGGGCCGCCGAGACCGTACGCCTCGGCGGCGAATCGGCGACGGTGTACCGGCCCGAGCGCCTTCCCGGGATCGACGGGGCGAGCTGGGCCCGCCGACCGCGCGTCGTGCGGATCCTCCTCGAGAACGCGATCCGCCACGGGGTCTCCTCCTCCGAGGAGCTCGCCACGATCCGGGCCGTGGCGAACGGCCGCGACGCCTCGTCGGGCGAGCTTCCGTTCTACCCGGAGCGCGTTCTCCTCCAGGATTTCACCGGCGTCCCGGTCCTCGTCGATCTCTCGACGTTGCGGGACGCGGCTGCGGAGCGGAGGATCCCCCCCGAGCGCGTGAACCCGATCGTGCCGGTCGACCTCGTGGTGGACCACTCGGTCCAGGTCGACAGCTACGGCTCGAGCCGGTCGCTCACGGTCAACCTCGATCGGGAGTACGAGCGGAACGGGGAGCGCTACCAGCTCCTCCGCTGGGCGAAGGGAGCGTTCCGGGACCTCCGGGTCGTCCCCCCCGGCAACGGCATCTGCCACCAGGTCAACCTCGAGTACCTCGCGAGCGTCGTCACGCTCCGCGCCGGGCCCGACGGCCCGGTCGCCTTCCCGGACTCGGTCATCGGGACCGACTCCCACACCACGATGGTCAACGGCCTCGCCGTCCTCGGCTGGGGGGTCGGCGGGATCGAGGCGGAGGCCGTGATGCTCGGCGAGCCGTACGGGCTCGGGCGCCCCGAGGTCGTCGGGGTCGAGCTGACGGGGCGTCTCGCCGCCGGCGCGACCGCCACCGACGTCGTCCTCACCGTGACGAAGCGGCTGCGGGAGGTGGGGGTCGTCGACAAGTTCGTCGAGTTCTGCGGCGCCGGGGTCGGCTCGCTCTCCGTCCCGGATCGGGCGACCGTCTCCAACATGTGTCCCGAGTACGGCGCGACCGCCGCCCTGTTCCCGATCGACGAGATGACCGTCGACTACCTCCGGGGCACCGGCCGAGAGCCGGCGCACGTCGCGCGCGTCGAGGCGTACGCTCGCGCGACGGGGCTCTGGGGAGCGCCCGACCCGTCGGCCGTCGAGTACGACCGGCGGGTCACCGTCGATCTGGGCGCGATCGTCCCCACCGTCTCGGGGCCCAAGAACCCCGAGGAAGGGGTTCCGCTGCCGGAGGCGCCCCGGTCGTTCCGCTCCGCCCTCCGCACCTACCGCGCCTCCCACCCCCGCCCCGGCACCGGGGCCGCCTCGCCCCCGTACCCCTCCGACGACCCCCTCCGCCCGTTCGACGGCTCCCTCGACGCCCCCCCGGGGGGACCCGGGCCCTCGGCAACGCCCTCCGGCCCGGCCGTCGACGACGGCGCCGTGGTGATCGCGGCGATCACGAGCTGCACGAACACCTCGAACCCCTCCGTCATGATCGGGGCGGGGCTGATCGCGCGGAAGGCCCGCGAACTGGGCCTCTCCGTGCCGTCGCACGTGAAGACCTCGCTCGCGCCGGGCTCGAAGGTCGTCACCGCCTACCTCGAGCGCGCAGGGCTCCTCGCTCCGCTCGCGGAGCTCGGCTTCGTCCTCGTCGGGTACGGTTGCACGACCTGCATCGGGAACTCGGGGCCGCTCCCGCCGGCGGTCGATCAAGCCGTCCGGGAGCGCGACTTGTTCGTGGCCGCCGTGCTCAGCGGGAACCGGAACTTCGAGGCGCGGATCCACAACGAGGTCCGTGCGAACTACCTCGCCTCGCCGATGCTCGTCGTCGCCTACGCGCTCGCCGGGCGCGTGGACGTCGACCTCACCGCCGATCCGGTCGGGCGGCGTCCCGACGGCGCGCCGGTGTTCCTGCGCGAGCTCTGGCCGACGCCCGAGGAGGTGGCGCGACTCGTCGCGTCGAGCCTCGACGCCTCGATCTTCCGCGAGAAGTACCGCTCGGTCGAGGTCGGGGACGCGCACTGGGACCGCCTTCCCGCGGTCGGCGGGGTGCGCTACCCGTGGTCGGCGGCGTCGACGTACGTCGCGAAGGCGCCGTTCCTCGACCTTCCGGCCCCGTGGCTCCCTTCCCACCGCCGGCTGGTGCGGGGGGCGCGGGCGCTCGCCGTGCTCGGCGACAAGGTCTCCACGGACCACATCTCGCCCGCCGGGGAGATCCCCGAGGGGACGCCCGCCGGCGAGTACCTCCGGCGCCGCGGCGTCCCGCCCGCCGAGTTCAACACGTACGGCTCGCGGCGGGGCCACCACGAGGTCCTGCTGCGAGGCACGTTCGCGAACGTCCGCCTCCGCAACGAGCTCGCGGCGCCCCGGGAGGGCGGCATCACGCAGCATCTCCCCTCGGGGGAGACGATGACGATCTTCGACGCGGCCGAGCGCTACCGGCGCGAGAACGTCCCCCTCGTGGTGCTCGCCGGCGAGAGCTACGGGCAGGGTAGCTCGCGGGACTGGGCCGCGAAGGGGCCCCGCCTCCTCGGCGTGGGGGCGATCCTCGCGCGGAGCTTCGAGAGGATCCACCGCACGAACCTCGTCGAGATGGGCGTGCTCCCGCTCACCTTCCGCTCCGGCGAGGGACGCGCCTCGCTCGGTCTCACGGGGCGGGAGGAGTACGAGATCTCGCTCGCCGACGCCGACGATCTCGCCCCCCGGGCCCGGGTCCGCGTGACCGCGACGAACGGGGCGCCGTCGTCGCGCACGTTCGACATGACGGCCGACCTCCACTCCGCCACCGAGGTCGCCTACTACCGCGAGGGCGGGATCCTCCCGTACGTCGTACGCCATCGGTTCGGCGCCTAGTCGCGGCGTTCCCCGGCCGCCGGCTCGTACCGTTCCGCAACCTCGAAAAAAACGAGCAGAAGGCTTAAGGGTGCGGCGAAGTCCGCGAGGCCGTATGTCGGGCCCGCGTGCTGCCGGTCGCCGTCTCTGGTCGCTGCCGATCGCCGTCGCCGTGTCGCTGTTGATGCTGTCGCCGGGGGGAGCTCTGCTCGGAGACCACGCTCCGGCCCCGTCGGAGGGACCCCGGGCCGGGGTCGTCCCGGCAGGCCCCTCGGTCCCGCCGTCGGATCTCTCGCTCGCGGAGCTCGCCAAGTTGGACGAGCTCGGCGCGAAGCTTCCGTCGCTCCAATCCTCCTTCCCGGCCCTCCCCTCGGGGGTGGGCGCGTCTTCGACCTCCAGCGTCCTCGCGGACGCCGCGACGGCCGGCGCCGGACTCCCGTCGATCGTCGGCGCGGCCGGGAGCGGCCTCCCCGCCTCCGCTCTCCTCGGCCGGGTCGCCGGCTCCGTCGCCTCCGGCGCGATCCCCGGCTCGGCGGCGTACCTCCCGAACCTTGCGATCCTCGACCGGACGATCGCCTCCCCCCGCGCGGCGGTCGGCTCCGGCTATCTCGGCTCTCCCGCCCCGATGGGGCTCGCCGACTACGGCGTGAACGAGAGCGGGGTCTACTCCGTCTACACCCCCGAGGTCGTGGGCAACGTGACGCTCGGGGCCTACAACGCGAGCGCCGGGCCGTTCTACCAGGACACGGCGGCCCTCCCGTGGGCCCGGGAGAACGCCAGCACCGACATCACCCCCTGGCAGTCCGCCCTTCAGCTCAACACCGTCCTCACGAACGTGTCGTACCCGGGCTCGGACGCCGGGGTCTTCTGGATCCAGAACGTGGTCGACTTCTCCGGCACGACGCTCCGGCTCGTCGACAACATCTGGAACTTCTCCGCCGTGAACGCCTCCGTGGGGGCGGGCACGATCCTCTCGGGGAACGGGACCCCCGTGCCGGGCGAGTTCTACTACGACCTCGGGCCCACGTTCAGCGTCACGAGCTTCCCCGTCTCGATCTCGCTCTCCAACCGGGCCGAGCTCGTCGACGGCCGCACGACGGTGCTGTTCGACTACGTGATCACGATCGGCTCGACGACGTACCAGGGGACGTACGACACCGTCGAGTTCAACTCGACCGCGTCGTCCGGGCCCCTCCTGACGCCGGACTATCTCGTGAACGGGACCTCCCTCGCGCCGTCGGGCGCGCTGTACGACGCGGAGCTCGTCTTCGGCGGACCGGGCGACGGGACGAACTCGGTCGTCACCTCGCTCAACGGGACCCTCGAGCTCAGCTACGTCGACGGGACGTCGTGGGAGGCCGCGCCGGCCGCGTACGACTACGGCGCCGACACCGGCGAGACGTCGATCGGGGTCGCCTCCGTCTGGGACACCGGGGCGACGTTCGCTCCGTACGAGAACGTCAGCCAGGGCCCCTCCGTCCTCTACGGCCTCTGGAACGCCACGAACCCCGTCCCGAGCGGCGGGATCCACGTGAACGCCTACTCGACCGTCAACTACGCGTTCTTCTTCATCGGGCCGGCCGGGACCCCCGAGTGGAACCTCAGCTACGCTCCGACCGCGGCGAACGGCACGATGTCGACGGTCGTCCCGCCGACGGTCCCGCCGGCGACCTCGTACGAGATCACGGGGTTCGCGGACGGCTACTACCAGTCGAACGGGTCGTTCGATTCGAACATCAGCGCCCCGTACTACTTCGGGCGCGCCGTGGGGCTCTGGAACGCGCCGATCTACATGAACGGCCTCGCCCAGGGCGAGGCGCTCGCCAACACCACCGGGGTGTACACGGGCACCTCGTACGACTTTTCGAAGCTCACGGTCGACGTGAACATCACGTTCGACCACGTGAACGACTACGGATTCCCGGAGTTCGACCTCCTCTGGGCGTACGGCGTCGCCGAACCGATCGAGGTCTCGCGCGTGACCCAGGGGCCCGACTCCATCTTCGGGACCCTGTATCTGGGGGACACCCTGTCGAACCCGATCTTCAACGCGCCGGGATACGGCGACGGGATCGCGATCTGGAGCGGGGCGCACGACGTGATCTCAAACCTCTCGCTCTGGGGGTACGCGGCGCACGGGGGTCTCGAGGTCGGCGGCGAGGCGTGGCTCTGGAACTCCCCGTACTCGGTCGCGGAGAACGTCACAAGCTCGAACGGCTCGGACGGGATCTTCGCCGTCCAGTCGGACCGCTTGTACGAGATCGGGGTCACGGGGATCGACGCCGTCGGGACCGCGATCCTCAACTCCGACGAAGCGACCGCGGTGTTCGCCAACTCGACCGCCGGGGGGATCGCCGCGGTCGTCGAGGGCGGCGAGGGGGTCACCCTGGCCGCGGTGAACGCCACCGACGCCTTCGGGGTCGTCGGCGTCAACACCTCCCATCTCGACCTCGTCGGGCTCGACGCCACCGACGGGGCGACGGGCGCCCTCCTGTACAACATCTCGGGCCTCCACGCCGTCGACATCAACGCCTCGAGGAGCTCGCGGGGGCTCGAGCTCCTCGGAGAGGCGAGCGAGGCGGTCCAGATCACGACCGTCCTCGCGGTCTCCGACTCGGAGGGGGCGATCGTGACCAACACGACCGGTCTGGTGCTGGACGATGTCCAGGCGTCCGGGTCGGACTCGTTCGGGGCCGTCGTCGTGAACTGCACGAACACGAACGTCGCCGACGTCAACGCGGTCGACGAGTCGCTGGGCCTCCTCTACGCCTTTGCGAACGGGACGGTCGGGTCGCAGATCGCCGCCGTGACGGCGACCGACGACTCGACCGGCGTGATCGCCGTGTTCTCCTACGCGCCGCTCGAGCTCGCGGACGTCACCGCGACGGGCGGCTCGCTCGGCGCCGAAGCGCTCGCGAGCGAGAACCTCACCGTGCGGGGGGCGTTCGCGGACTTCACGGGCGGTTTCGAGCCCCTGGCCGTGGAGCTGTTCGAGGTGGCGAACGCGACCCTGGCCGGGATTGAAGCGGACGGCCCGTTCGCGCTCGGGGCCGAGGTCCTCTACTCGTTCGACGTCTCGCTGAGCGACTCCACCGCCCTGGACAACTCGACCCTCGGCTGGATCGAAGGCAGCGAGGCCCTCAGCATCGCCACCGTGACCGTCCTCGGAAACTCGACGGCGATCTACGCGAACGACGTCGACGATCTCAACGCCACCTCCCTCATCGCGGTCAGCGGATCGACCGCCCTGTCGCTCGTGGACTGCTCGTACGTCGGAGCCAACGGGACGCTCGCCGTGGACGGCTCCCGGGGCGTGGACGCTGTGGACTCGAACGCCCTCTGGACCAACGATTCGGCCGCGTCCGGCCACTCGACCGCGGTCACGACCGACGGGTCGAGCGACGTCTTCGCCAACGAGACGGGCGCGGAGGACGACTCGGTCGGCGTGCTGTTCAACAACACGAGCGAGGCGAGCGCCGTAGGCGGGGCGGTGGTCGACAGCTCGGTCGGGGTCGAGATCAACGGCTCGAGCGACATCTCGGCGGCCGACTTCTCGGCGGACGCCGGCTCCGGCGCCGTGATCGTTGGGAACGCGAGCTTCGCGATCACCGTGCGGAACGCGAGCGCGCTGGACTCCTTTGGGGTGGCCGTGTTCAATGCCTCGTTCGTCAACATCTCGGGGACGAGCCTGTCGCAGGGGTACGTGGGGGTCTACCTCTACGGCGCCCGGGAGACGGGCGTCGACAACACGACCGTCGACGACGGGATGTTCGGCGTCCTCGTCGGCAACAACTCGAGCGACGTCTCGGTCAACGGCACCGTCGCGAACGACACCGCCGCCGGGGTCCTGGCGACGAACTCCACGGACGTGGCGATCGCCGGCACGACCGCGGAGAACGGCACGATGGGGATCTACGCTTCGAACATCACCGACCTCTCGACCGTGGGTACGGTGGCGGGGAACGCCTCGATCGCCGTGGGGGTCCTCAACGCCACCACCGGGACCGTGCGGGACACGACCGTGTCCGGCGGGGCGCTCGGGGGGGTCGTCGTCCTCTACGACACCGCGGGCCTCTCGATCGAGGGGGTCACCGTCTCCGACCGCGGGACCGTCGGCGTCAACCTCAACCGCGATCGCTCGGTCGACGTGAGCGGGGCCACCGCGTCCAACGGGACGACCGGGGTGCTCGTCGGCAACTCCTCGTGGGTGAACGTCACCGGGACGACCGCGACGAACCTCTCGATCGGCGTGCTCGTCTTCAACTCGACGTACGTCTGGGTCCGCACGACGGCGGCCTCCGACCTGTCGATCGGCGTCGGCCTCGTCGATGCCAGCTACGACCACGTGGTCGGGGTCACGGCCACGGACCCCTCGCCGCTCGCGAACCCGTGGGCCTACGAGAGCGTCTTCGACGCCCCGCTCGCCGCCGTGGTGACGGGCTTCGCGAACTGGACGACGGTCGCCGGCGTCACGTCCACCAACCTCCCGATCGGGATCTTCGACGAGATCTCGATGGGCCTCGCGGTCCAGGGGGCGAACGTGACCGGGGCGGACTACGGGGTCCTCCTCAACGGGACCGACGAGGGGATCCTCTCGGGGATCGTCGCCGAGCACGACACCGTCGGCGTCGCGATGACGGGCGGGCCGTTCGGCGGCGACGCCGAGGCGAACGTCGTGACCGAGAGCTCGTTCGTCGACGACTCGAGCTTCGGGGTCGAGCTCCTCAACGCCACGTTCAACACGGTCTACGACAACGACTTCGTCGGTGACAACGGCGCGACGTCGACGTACAACGCGACGACGATCCAGGCGTTCTCGGCCCTGGGCTCGAACGCGTTCAACAGCTCGGGGGAGATCGGCAACTACTGGGCCGACTGGCACTCGTACAACGCGCAGGGCCTCCTCAACCCGTATCTCGTCCTCGGCGGAGGAGCCTGGGACTACCACCCGCTCGGCGCGCCCGAGGGGACGGTCCTCGTCACCTTCGAGGAATCCGGCCTCGCGTCGGGGACCTCCTGGTCGGTCACTCTGAACGGCTCGACCGAGTCGTCCGAGGGCCCCTCGATCGTCTTCACGGAGCTCCCGGGGACGTACTCGTTCACGGTCGCGGCGGTCGCGGGCTACGCCGTCGCCCCCGCCTCCGGGTCGATCGTGGTCGGGTCGACGGCGCTGACCCAGGCCGTGACGTTCGAGGCGAGGAACTCGCTGACGTTCGAGGAGGTCGGCCTCTCGACCTCGGCGAACTGGTCGGTGATCTTCAACGGCGCGGAGGAAACGGGCTCGGGGACGAGCCACGTCTTCAGCGCCGTGAACGGGACGTACAGCTACGCCGTGGTCGCCCCGGCGGGCTACACGGTGAGCCCCGCCACGGGCTCGGTGACGGTCGCGGGCACGACGTTCGTCTCGCTGCTGTTCACCTCCACGGTCGCGGCCACGTACTCCGTCACGGTCGAGGAGAGCGGTCTCCCGTCCGGCACGAGCTGGAGCGCCACGTTCAACGGGGAGGCGTCCTCCGCCCTCGCCCCCGCGTCGATCACCTTCACGGTGCCGGCGGGGACGTACTCCTACGAGATCGGCGCGGTCGCCGGCTACGCATCGTCCGTCTCGTCGAGCACCGAGGTCGTCGTGGGCCCGAGCACGGTCGAGGTCACGTTCACCTCGACGGCGTCCGCCGTCTACCCGGTGACGATCGAGGAGTCGGGTCTGCCGAGCGGCACGACCTGGAGCGGGTACTTCGACGGGGTCGAGGCGACGGGGACGAGCCCCGCCGCGCTCTCGTTCTCGGTCGCCGCCGGGACGTACTCCTACCAGATCTCCCCCGTCCCAGGCTACAACGCCTCGGTGACGACGGGGTCCGCCCCGGTCTCGGGCGCCTACGCGATCTCGGTGACGTTCTCGCGCATCGTCTACGCGGTGACCGTCTCCGAGAGCGGCCTCGCGCCGGGGACGAGCTGGTCGGTGACGATCAACGGCACGACCCACGCCTCGGTGGGCTCCGCGATCACGGTCGACCTCCCGAGCGGCGGCCCGTACGCCTGGACGGCCGCCAACGTGAGCGGCTACCGGGTCTCGAGCCCGTCGACCGGATCGGTCTCGGTGAGCGGCGGCCCGGTCGGCCTCTCGGTCGCGTACACCTCGACCGCGCCGACGACCTCGTACGTCCCCGCCTCGACGTACAACACCGGGGTCGAGGCCGCGCTCGGGATCGCCGCGATCGGGGTCGTCCTCGGTCTCGTCGCCCTCTTCCGACGTCCCCGCGCGCCGGCCCCCGCGACCCAGTGGAAGGGGCCCGAGGGAGCGACGGGCGGCGCTTCGAGCCCGCCCGCCGGCCCGGGCGGAGCCTAGCCGCGGCGACCGTCTGACCGCCGGCTCGCGCGAACCCCTTCCTCCCTGTCCCTCGTCCGGGGCCGGGGCGCCGCCCGCTCCCGCGCGCCGCCGCGAGGGGCGCTCGCCGGCCCCTCCGCGGCGCCGCTCGGGAGGAGCTCGAGGTCGAAGCCGAACGCCCGGTCGACCGCCGGGCCGGGGGGTGGCATCGGGCGGGGGGGAAGGAGGCTCCGCACGTAGCCGAGGATCGTCGCGCGCGCCTCCCTCTCGACGTCCGCCGGGCCCCGGACGTCGAACTCTCCGATCCCGTCGACGACCACCCGGATCGTCGCGCCGTCCCGGTACGTCCGGACGAGGAACTGCGGCACGCCGCCCCGGACGGGGCGGAGGGTCAAGGAGCGCGTGGAGGGGGAGCGAAACGCCCCGGCCCGGCGCCCGAGCCGTCCGGGGCGGCCCCGGCGCGGCTACTGCTTCTTCTCGTCCTCAGAGCCCTTGAAGCCCTTCTTGGCGCCGGCGGCGAATCCCTTCACGCCCCCGACGATCCCGCGACCGACCTTCCCGGCGACCTCCCCGGTCTTCTCGGCGACGTGGACCGTCTCCGCTCCGGCCCGCTGGCCGATCCCCACGGACCGTCCGCACGCCGGGCACGCCTTCGCTCCCTCGGGAAGCTCCGCCTGGCATCCTTCGCACTTCATGGGACACCCGCCGAACGAGGGCCTCCGTCGTACTTGACCGTTTTTCCGGGCGGTCCGGCGCGGCCGGAGGGCCTCAGGGGGCCATCGGGGCGGGCGCCTGGGCCGCCGCGGGGGGCAGGAGCAGGAGCTTCGGACGTCGTGGGAGCCACAGGAGGAAGCTCACGAAGAACAGGAGGGCCGCGGTGAGACCGAGGTACCAGCCGACGTCCGCCCCCCACGTCACCCCGCCCCCCGAGCTGTTCCCCG
>JASIEC010000104.1 GCA_030046135.1 Thermoplasmata archaeon
CCGGTCGTAGGCCATCTGGCCCGGTTGCATCTCCATGCGCTCGCCTTCGACGCGGCACCGAGGTCCCGCTTATAACGGCCGCCGTCGCGGTGGCGTCCTCTCCACCGCGTTTCTCTCGTACCGCCCCGCGCCGGGCCCGACAAGCGTAAGAACGCGGCTCGGCCGTCGTCCGGCATGGCGTCGTCGCCCGGGCCGTCGCCGCGGCCGGCGTCCCGCCTCGCCGCCTCGAGTTCCGCGTACCTCCGGGCGGCCGCGGAGCAGGCGATCGACTGGCATCCGTGGGGGAGCGAGCCGTTCGAGCTCGCGCGTCGGACCGGCCGGCCCGTGCTCCTCGACATCGGCGCGTCGTGGTGCCACTGGTGCCACGTGATGGACGAGACGACGTACGCCGATTCCGAGGTCGCCCGCCTGATCGGGCAGGCGTTCGTCGCCGTCAAGGTCGACCGCGACGAGCACCCCGAGGTCGACCGGCGCTACCAGCAGCAGGTCGGAGCGCTGACGGGCGAGGGAGGCTGGCCCCTCACCGGGTTCCTCACCGTCGACGGGGAGCTGTTCCTCGGCGGGACGTTCTTCCCGCCGTCCGACGGGCACGGCCGCCCCGGCTTCCGGCGGGTCCTCAAGGAGGTCGCGCGCCTGTGGAGCGACGAGCCGGAGCGCGTGCGGGGGAACGCCCAGCAGATCCAGGAGGCGCTCCGGCGGATGCGAGGCCCCTCGGCCGGGCCTCCGGGCGACCTGGCGGCGTTCCTCGACTCGGTCCGGCTCGGGCTGGACGCCTCGTACGACCCCGTCCACGCGGGGTTCGGCTCGGCTCCGAAGTTCCCCCACCCGAGCGCGATCGAGTTCCAGCTCTGGGACGCCTTCTCGACCGGGCGAGCGGAGAGCGCCGAGCGAGCCCGGGAGACGCTCTCCGCCATGGCCGACGGAGGGATCTACGACCACGTCGGCGGGGGATTCCACCGGTACTCGGTGGACGAAGGGTGGCACGTCCCGCACTTCGAGAAGATGGCGATCGACAACGCCGAGCTGCTCCGGGCGTACGTCGCCGGGGCCCGACGCTTCGGCGAGCCGCGGTTCGAGGAGGTGATCCGGGGGATCGTCGGCTGGGCCGACTCCGTCCTCGCGGACCCGGCCGGGGGCTGGGGGGCGAGCCAGGACGCGGACAACGCCCCCGGGGACGACGGAGGGTACTTCACCTGGACCCGGGCCGAGCTCCGCGGCGCGCTCGGCCCCGAGGAGTTCCGGCTCGTGACGCGCTTCTTCGGGGTGGGGACGGACGGGAGGATGCCCCACGATCCCGACCGCAACGTGCTGTTCCGAGCGATCTCCCTCGCGGACGCGGCGGGCGGCCTCTCGCTCCCGGAGCCGCCGGACCGCGTGCTCGCCGCCGCCCTCGAAAAGCTCCGGGCCGTTCGGGCCGGTCGCCCGTCGCCGACCGTCGACCGCGCGCTCTACGCTCACATCAACGGGCGCTTCCTGGGCGCGTTCGCGATGGCCTCCGGGGCCCTCGGCGACCCGTCGCTCCGGGACGCGGCGCGGCGGGCGGCCGACCGCTGGCTCGACCGCGGGTTCTCCCCGGAGCGGGGCGTCCCTCACCGGATCGCCGCCGACGGGCCCTCAGGGTACGGTCTGCTCGACGATCAGGTCTCGATGGCCTCCGGCCTTCTCGAGCTCGCCCTCACGACCTCCGAGGGGAAGTACCTCGACGCGGCCGCCGCCCTCCTCGACCTGGTCGACCGGGAATTCCGCGGGGACGGGCCGCTCTACCGGGATCTCGCCCCCACCCTCTACGACGGGCCGACCGTCGCCGGGATCTCCGTCGACGCCTATCCCCTCGAAGACAGCCCGCACCTCTCGGCCAACGCGGCAGCGGCGCTCGCCCTGATCCGGCTCGGCTCGGTCGTGCACGACGACGCCCGGATCGACCGGGCCCGCGCGCTCGTCGCCGAGATCGCCCGGCGGATCCCGGGGGCGGGGCTGTTCGCGACCGGCTCGGCGCTCGCGGCCGGACTGCTTGCAACCCCTTCGATGTCGGTCGTGGTCGAAGGCCGGGGCCCCGACGCGGACCGCCTGCTTCGGGTCGCTCGAAAGGCCTGGCACCCGAACGTGGTCGTCTTCGAGGGGCCGCCTCGACCCCCGTTCGCGCTCGCCACGGAGATGCCGGGACCGGCCGGGCCGGGAACGGTCCGGGCCCTCGTGTGCTCCGGAACGTCCTGCGGACCCCCGGTCACGGACCCGGACGTCCTCGCCCGGTGGATCGCCGCGGGGGGACCGGTCCCCCCGGCGTAGGCAGCGGACCCAGGTCGGTCCCGTCGAGGAGATAGGCGCGGGCGCTCCCGGCCGAGAGGAACCTCCGGTAGAGGAACGATCGGCCCCGCGCGGGGCGGTCCCGATTCAGCGCTTCGATACCGGCGAGCGGGTTGAACGCGGGAACGATCACGATTTCCCGGGTCTTCCCCGAGCGGGCGCCCGCCTCCGGGGGCGCGGGCGCACTCCCGGACGGAATCGTCACCCGGACCCAGCACCGGCGCTTTCCCCTCGGGTCGTCCCCCGTGGGAGCGAACCGGTACCCGGGATGGAGATGCCCCATGACCAGTCGCGGGGCTCGGAGCACCTCCTCCGAGGGCCAGCGGTGGCCGTGGACGACCCCGACCCCGTCGATGACGAGGCCGGCCGGGGAGTGGACGGCGACCTCTCGGGGGAGGTGTCGGGCGAGGCCGGTGTCGTGGTTCCCCGGAACGAGGTCGACCTCCACCCCGCGTTCGAGGAGCGACGAGAAAAACTCGAAGACCACCGGACGGAGAGACGCGGGGACCCCTACGATCGGATGCTTCGCGTCCCCGGCGACGACGATGCGTCCCGCCCGCTCCGCGGCGGCAAGACCGAGAAGATCGGCGGCGAGCGAGCCGGCCGAAGCCTCCGGGGGGCCCGCCGGGGTGTCGCGCCCTCCCCCGAGCCCGAGGTGGAGATCGGCGACGATCAGCGTGCGATCCCGCCGCGGACCCTTCGGGGACCCGAGGAGGAGCGCGGGGGCTCCGGGGACCGGGCGGACCGTCCTGGTCACGATCGCTCGAACCGGGGGGTCTCCAAGAGCGTTGGGGCCCGCGCGCCCCTCGAGAGGCGCGACCGTGGCTATTTATATAGAAGACGTAGCTGAATTCGAGGGGGAGGTCAGGATGCCGCGTCCGAGGGACCGCTGGATCGAGCGGCTGCGCGACCGCCTCGAGCAGGCCGGGTTTTACGTCAGCGCGACGAGCGGCGTCCGGCCGTCGAGCTTCGACCTCGTGGCCCGTCGCGACACGACGCTCCTCCTGATCAAGGCGCTCAAGAACATCGACGCGCTCGACGCGGAGGAGGGGGCCCGGCTCGCCGAGCTCGGGGCCCTCTTCCCCGCCACCGCGCTCGTGATCGGCCAGCGGAGCGGCGCGGCCGCCCTCGACGACGGCGTCGTGTACACCCGGTACGGGGTCCCGATCGTCAACGAGGCGACGCTCCGGGAGTTCCTCGAGAAGGCGCTCCCTCCGTTCCTCTATGCGAGCCCCGGCGGGACGTTCGCGAGGATCGACGGGGAGCGTCTCCAGTTCCTCCGACTCGCTCGGGGCCTCTCCTTGGGCGCCCTCGCCTCGATCGCCGGCGTCTCCCGCCGGGCGATCCAGCTGTACGAGGAGGGACAGGGGGCGGAGGCGTCGGTGGTGCAGAGGATCGAGGCGTACCTCGACGCGCCGATCGTCGAGCCGATCGATCTGTTCGAGCGCCGCACCGCGCCGAAGCGCGCGAGCGACGGCGCGGACGGCCCCGCCGGGCGGCGCGACGAGGGCCCGGATCGACCCCTCTCCCGCACGGGCGACCCTCTCCGGGACGGGGTGTTCCAGCAGCTCGACGGGATCGGGCTCGAGGTGACGGTGACGATCCGGGCGCCGTTCGACGCCCTTGCCCGGGCCCGCGAGATCCTGCTCACGGGGGTCGGGAGCCTCCGGAGCGCCGCCCATCGGGCCGAGGTTCTCAACGGGATCGCCCGCGTCGCGGAGGGCCATGCGATGTTCGTCGTCCGCGAGGCGGCCCACCGCTCGTCGATCGACGGCGTGCCGATCCTCGACGTGACCGAGCTGCGACGCCACCGGGATCCGGAGGAGCTGCTCGAGGAGATCTCCTCGCGGGAGGAGTCGTGATCTCCCGCTCGCTCCCCCTCGCCGGGGGGGCGCGTCTCCTCCTCCTCGGCTCGGTGCGGGGCCTCGCCACCGAGGCGAGCGCCGTCACCGCCTCGCTCGACAGCTTCGCCCCGGAGTCGCTCGGCGTCAGCACCTCGCCCGAGGAGCTCCGCGGGTTCAACGACTACTTCCTCGGTGCGCCGACCGAGCCGTTCGTGCCGCTGACCTCGACCGAGGTGAGCGAGGTCCGGGGGCTCTGCCGGTTCGGTGAGGTGCGCGTCCCCAACCCGTCCGTCCTCGCCGCGCTCGAGTGGGGCCGCGTGCGCGCCCTGCCGGTGGCGGCGCTCGACCCGGGCGAGGAGGAGGCGGCGACGCTGTTCACCGAGCATATCGGCTACCTCGAGCTGGTCCGCCGCACCGTCCGCGAGCGGAAGCTCGGCCGGGAGCCTCCCCGACCGTCGTCCGCGGACGCGTTCGCGCTCGCCTGGGACCGCTCGGCGAATCCCGGGCGGGGCTCCCGCCGTCTCGCGCAGGCGCGCGAGGCGCTCGTCGCCCGCGCCGTCGAGCGGCTCGCCCAGGGTCGGGGTCGGGTCGCGGCGCTCGTCGATCGCGAGCGGTTCGACGGGATCGTCGAGCGGCTCGGGTCGGGCGCCCCCGCGCGGCCCGCGCCCGCGGCGGGGTTCTAGTCGCGTCCCTCGAGGATCCGCTCGAGCATCGAGCGGGCGGTCCGCCGGAACTCGTCGAGCGACCCTTCGTTGACGATCATGCCGTCCGCGAGCGTGAAGGCGTTGCCGATCCCCCACTTGAGCTCGCGCCGGTCGCGGTCGTAGAACTCCTGCAGGTTGCCCCCGTCGTCGGTCCGGCTCCGGCTCGCCATCCGGTCGTACCGGGTATCGGGCGAGGCGTAGATCGCGAGCAGGAACAGGTCGCCGAAGTGGTGGCGGAACACCGTGACCTCGCTGTCGGAGCGGCAGCCGTCGACGAGCGAGCGGGTCTCGATGAGCTTCGGCACCGCCCGCTGCGCCCAGATCCCCGGACCGTGCTTCTCGCGCTCCTCGGAGGCGATCCGGGCGACGTTCGCGTTCGTGACGGCGAGGCCCCGCCGCCGGGTTTCGTCCCGGACCAGGTCACCCATCTTGAGGACCGCGAGCCCCATCGAGCGCGCGACGCCGATCAGCTCGTCCTTGCCCGAGCCGGGCATCCCCACGGTGACGACGAGTTTCATGGGGGCCGGGCCGGCCCGCCCGGGTCCGGGGTCGGCGAGGGGGCCGCCGTCCCCGCGGGCGACGCCGCGGTGTCCTGCTCGGTCACGAGTTGCAGCCGGTCGGCGCGCTGGCGGTACGCCGTCGCCTCCTGCTCGGCGAGGCGGACCGCCTCCAGGTACCGGTCGACCTTCACCTTGAGCTCGGCGGTCTTCTGGGTCTTCACCGCCGCGCGGAGCTCGAGGGCCCTCGCCTTGTGCTGGCGGTCGACGACCTTCTGCTGGAGCTTGCGCATGCGGTAGTGCAGGCTCGTCACGTCGGAGGTGAGGCCGCCCCCGCCGTGGCGTTGCGTCGCGAGCGCGATGTCGCGCTCGTGCTGCTTCATCTCCTGCTCGATCGCCGGGATGTCGGCGAGCGCCTTCTGCCCCTTTTCCCGGAGCACGGTCGCCTGATGCCGAAGTTTCTCGATCCGCGTGTTGAGTCGCGAGATCCGCTGCTGCGCCCGGGAGGCTTCCCGGTCGTGGTGCGCGGCGATCTCGCGGAGCTTGGTGATGTCCGCGTACTGCTGGCCCATGAAGCGGGAGCGCCGGGCCAGGGACCAGGGCGACGGAGGGGGGGACTCGGTGGGCGTTCCACCTCCCCCGGCCATCGCACCCTCTACGGGGAGCCCGAGATATATGGGTTGTCCGGCCCGCGGCGCGGGCTCATCGGACCGAGGGGCGCGGGAGTCGGAACTCGGGGGCGAGGCGCGCGGCGACGTCGGACGCCGGCACCCGCTCCTGGGCCTTCGAGTCCCGTTCGCGCAGCGTGACCGAGCCGTGCTCGGGCCCCGGCCCGACGGTGCCCCCGTCCACGGTGAGACAGTACGGCGTCCCGGCCTCGTCCATCCGCGCGTACCGGCGGCCGATCGAGCTCGCGTCGTCGTACTGCACCGTGACCCCGGCCGCCGCGAGCGACTCGGCGAGCTCCGTCGCGACGGCGGCGTGCTCCTTCTCGATGAGGGGGAGGACCCCGACGGAGACGGGAGCCAGGTACGGCGGAAGGTGCCAGACGGTGCGCTCCCCGTCCCGCCCGAGGTGGACGTCGGCGAGCGCCCAGAGGTTCCGGTCGACCCCGAACGTCAGCTCGAGGACGTGGGGGAGGATCTTGGCCCCCCCGGTCGGCGTGACGGCGAGGTCGCGCCCCGAGCCCTCGGTGTGGCGCGTGAGGTCGTAGTCGCCCCGGTAGTGGACGGCGCCGACCTCGCGGAACCCGCCGAGACTCTCGAAGCGGACCTCCGCGTCGAACTGGATCCGATTGTAGAACGCCCTCTCCCGATCCGACTTCTCGAAGAACCGGATCCTCCCGGCCGGGTAGCGGAGGACGTCGCGCAGGAACCGGTACGTCTGGACGAGGTGATAGACGTAGAACTCGGGAAGGCCCGAGGCGACGAGCTCCGTGGCCCGGGCCGTCTCGGGCTCCGTGGCTCCCGCGTCGCGGCGGGCGGCGCGCAGCACCGGCAGCTCCTCCGAGGCGACCCGATCGAACGGGACGGGGAACCCCGCCGGGTCGAAGAAGATCTGGAGTTCGGCCTGCGTGAACGACCGCATGCGGAACAGGAGCTGCCGGGGCGCGATCTCGTTGCGGTAGGCGTGCCCGATCACGGCGATCCCGAGCGGCAGGCTCCGGCGCGCGACGTCCCACATCCGGGCGAACGCGAGGTAGCTCGCCTGCGCCGTCTCGGGCTGCAGGTACCCCCGTTCCGTCCCGGCGACGCCGAGCGGAACGCCGAACATCATGTTGAACGGCCGGGGGACGTGGAGCGCGGTCGAGCCGCACGACGGGCAGCGGATCGACGAGGCCCGCACGATCTCCCCGATCTCGGCCGGGGTGAGCCCGTCGACCCCCTCGGGCCGGACGCTTTCGAGGAGCGTCTCGGCGCGGAACGCGGTGCCGCACTTCTCGCACGTCACCTCGGCGTCCGTGAAGTTCTCGAGGTGCCCGGAGGCCCGCACGACCGCCTCGGGGAGGATCTCCGCGGGCTCGATCCGATGGTAGTCGGGCGACAGCCCGAGGAACCACGCCGCCCAGGCGTCCTGAAGGCGTCGCTTCAGCGCCGCGCCGAGCGGCCCGTAGTCGTAGAGGCCCTGGGTCCCGCCGTAGATCTCGGCGGAGGGCCAGAGGACGCCCCGCCGCCGCAGGAGGGCGTAGAGCTCGTCGATCTTCACCGGGACGTTCCGCCGAGGGAGGTCGGGGGACGCACCATAACGTGTTCGGTCACCCGGGTGGCGATCTGGTAGGCCGGGTCCTCCGGGGGAAGCCGAAGGACGAGCGGGCGCGCCGGTGAGCCAGCCTCGATCCGGGCGTCGCGGGGGCGTCCCAGCCACTCCCACGGCGCCACGAGCGCGGCGCGGGCGAGGAACTCGGCCGAGACGTCGCGCCCGAGCAGGCGCGTGGCGGTGTAGGCGAACTCGAGCTCCCTCCAGATCGAGGGTCGCTCCAGCATCGCATTGTCCGACCCGAGGAGGACCGTGAGCCCGAGGCGCTCCATCGTTCGGAGGTCGGGCTGGCGGCCGAAGAGGGCGTTCGCCCTTGGGCACACGGCCACCGGCACGCCCTCGTCGCGGACGGCGACGAGGTCGTCGCGGCTCGCCTTCGCGAGATGGACCAGGAGATCCGGGCGCGGCTCGAGGTACGCTTCGGTCCGCTCGTGGGTCGCCTCGCTCGCGTGCAGGGCGTAGCGCTTCCCGGCCGAGCGACAGGCGCGCGCGATCGTCCGCCTCGAGCCCTCCGATTCCTCGCGCGCGCTCGAGAGTCCGATCCCATCCGAGACCTCGAGAAGGGCCCGGAGCTCGGCCGTGTCGATCGGGCGCGCCAAGGGGCGGCCCAGGGCGACGACGCGGACGGGCGAGCCCCGCGCGGCCTCGCGCAGGAGCTCCACGCCCGGCCGGCCCTCCTCGCGGAAGTCGATGGCTCCCGCGATCCCCTCGCGGGCCATCCCGCGAAGGGCGACGCGAATCGCGCGCCGCTTCACCGTACGGGGCGTGTCCCGAAGGAGACGGAACTTGTAGCTCGCCGGCGTGCCCACGAGACGGTCGACGCTCTCCCGCGGCGGTTCGCGGACCGAGACGGCGTCCCCGAGGTGGGTGTGCCCGTTCACCGGCGAAGGAAGGACGATGCCGCGGACGCGGCGGACCCGTCCCCGGGTCCCGTCGGTGCCGACCTGACCGGTCTCGAAGACCTTCCCTGCTCGGATCCTTACGTACGCCGGGCGCGGCCCGTCGGCGTCGAAGATCGCTCCCTCGACGAGCATCGGTCGGGACCTCGCAGTCTCCCGGGCCCATAAGCGGATGCGCCGCGAGACGGCACGGGCGGGGGCGAGGAAGAAGGAACCGCTATGCGGCGCAGCGCGTCGGGCCCTCGGGGCGAGACGGTGGGGCCGTGGCGTGAGGCATCCCGGGACCTCCTCGTCTCGGGCCACGTCAACGTGGACCGGTTCCTCCGGGTCCAGCGGTTCCCCGAGAAGGACCGCACCGTCCCCCTGCTCTCGCAGACCGCGGAGCTCGGCGGAACGGCGACGAACCTCGCGCTCGTCGGGGCCCGATCCGGCCTCAAGGTGGGGCTCGTCGCTCGCCTCGGCGAGGGGTTTCCCGAGCCGTTCCGTCGGCGGCTCGAGCGCTCGCACATCGACGTTCGGGGCCTCACGACGGTCCGCGGGTCCTCGACTCCGACGTGTTTCATCGTCGAGGACGCGGCGGGGGGCCAGAGAACCCTGATCGACCAAGGGCCGATGGCCCACGACCCCCGGGCCCCCCTTCCGGGCCGGTGGCTGGACGAGTACGCCTGGCTGCACATCAGCACGGGGGACCCCGAGTTCCAACTCCGACTGGTCCGCCGTGCCCGTCGTCTCGGGCTGCGCGTGGCCGCCGATCCGGCGCAGGAGCTGTACTACAGGTGGAGCCGCGCGCGATTCCAACGGCTTCTCTCCGACTCGGAGCTCCTGTTCGGCAACCGGGCGGAGGTCGATCACGCGGTGCGTCTCACCAAGGCGGGAACCGTCACCGGCCTGCTCGCGCAGGTCCCGCTCGTCGTCCGGACCGAAGGGGCCTCGGGGGCGACCGCCTACTCCCGGGCGGGCCGCCTTCGGGTCGAGCGGCAGCGCCCGCGGCGGATCCGGACGCTCGTGGGGGCGGGCGACGCGTTCCGGGGGGGGTTCTACGCCGCGTGGCTCGGGGGCGAAGACCTGAGGGAGGCGCTCCGGACCGGTGTCCGCGCAGCGACCCGCTGGATCGAAGGCGAGCGATAGGGCACGGCTCGATGGAGATGCATCTGTTCGGTCGGCTCGTTCCGGCCGAGGTGGCCCGACGGCGGCTCCTCGCGGCCGTCCGCCCGATCGAGCGCGCGGAGCGGGTCCCGGTCGAGAGGGCGTTCGGTCGGATCGCCTCCCGGGCCGTGCGTTCGCCGGCGGCCGTGCCGGCGTTCGCGAGAGCGCACTGGGACGGCTACGCGGTCCGCAGCCGGGACACCCGGGGCGCGCGCGCGGGCGGGCCCGCCCGCCTTCACCTCGTCGGGGAGCTGTTCGCCGAGCAGAGATTTGCCCGCCGGCTCCGCGAGGGCGAGGCGGTCGCCGTGGCGACCGGCGCCGCGATGCCGCCCGGGTCGGATGCCGTGGCGATCTTCGAGGACGCTCGCCGACGGGGGGACTACGTCCTCGTACCCCGTCCGATCCGGGTCGGCGAGAGGGTCTCCCCGGCGGGCGACGATTTCCCCCGGGGCAGTCTCCTCATCCCGTCGGGCGAGGCCGTCTCCCCGGCCGCGGCCGGCGCGGCGGCCGCCTGCGGACTTCGCTCCGTGGAGGTGCTCGCACAGCCTGTCGTCACGGTGCTCCCGAACGGCAACGAGCTCCTCGCGCTCGGATCGTCGCCCCGGCGCGGGAAGATCTTCGAGAGCAACAACGTCTCGGTCGCCGCGGTGATCGAGGCCGCGGGCGGCATTCCCAAGCTCGAACGGCCGCTCCCGGACGATCCTCGGGTCCTCGAGCGGGCCGTCCGCACGGCCCTCCGACGCTCGGACCTCGTCCTCACGACGGGGGGGAGCTCGGTGGGCGAGCGAGACCACATCCCCGGGATCCTCGCCCGCCTCGGCTCGCCCCTCTTCCACGGCATCGCGGTGCGGCCCGGCAAGCCGACGGTCGCCGTCCGGGCCGGCCGGACGCTCGTGATCGGTCTGCCGGGCCATCCGGCGTCGTGCCTGCTCAACATGTACTGGCTCGTGCTCCCCGTCCTGCGGCGCCTCGCCGGGCGGCCCGGTCCGGGGTGGAGCGAGGGCGTCCGCGTGCTCGGGAGGGATGCCGCCCGTCCCGATCCGGCGCTCAGCACGGTGGTGCCCCTCGCTATCCGAGGAGGTCGAGCCTACCCCACCTTCCGGGGTTCGTCGGCGCTGACGAGTCTCCGCGGCGCGAGCGCGTTCGCCCTCGTGCCGCCCGGTCGCGGGGGAGCGCGGGCGGGGATGCGGATCCGCACCTGCGAGCTCGACCCTCCTCTCGGGGCCCCGCGCGCGAACTAGCGTCGGCGGGAATCGTTAAGCTCGCCCTCCGCCCATCCGGGCGTGGGCTCCCCGAAGCCGCGCGTCGCGATCCTCGCGATGGAGGGGACGAACTGCGACGAGGAGCTCCGGGTGGCGCTCACCGCGCTCGGAACTCGCGTCGACGTGGTTCCGATCCGCGAGCTCGACCCGCGGGAGACGCCCGGGTCCGAGCGCCGACGTCTCTCGGAGTTCCAGGCGGTGTTCCTGCCCGGGGGATTCTCGGGGGGGGACTACGTCCGGGCCGGGGCGATCCTCGCCGCCCGGCTGCGCGCCTCGATCGGCCCCGAGCTCGAGGCGTTCGTCCGATCGGGCCGCGTCCTCGGGGGGATCTGCAACGGCTTCCAGGTGCTCACCGAGCTCGGCCTCCTCCCCGGACGGCGCGGGGGGCGGCTCGGCGTGTCCGAGGCGGCCCTCGTGAAGAACGACTCGGGTCACTTCGAGTGCCGACCGACGTTCGTCGCGTGGGAGGGAGGGCGGTTCCCGGCCCTCGCGGGCGTTCCCGCGGGGACCCGGTACCTCTTCCCGTCGGCCCACGGCGAAGGGAAGCTCGTGCTCGAGGGGGGCGCGGCTCGGCGTGCGGAGCTCGAGCGGTCCGGGCAGGTTCTCTTCCGGTGGGTCGCGCCCGACGGGGGTCCGGCGACGTACCCGTGGAACCCGAACGGTTCGGAAGGGGACGTCGCCGGCCTGACGAATCCCGAAGGGAACGTCTTCGGCCTCATGCCGCATCCCGAGCGCTCGTTCTACCACGCCCAAGCGCCCGACTGGACCCGGACGGGCACGCCCCGGGGGTTCGGCGACGGGCACCGGTTCCTCTCCGCGGTCGTCCGGTACGCGTGCGAGAGCTCGGGATCGACCGGCGCTACCGCTCCCGGACGTTGAGCTCCCAGACGTCGAGTCGCTCCCCTTCGAGCGACCGGCTCGCCACCACCCGGCGTCCGCCGCCCCGGCCGTCCCAGGTCCTCCCGGTCTCGGCTAGCGCCTCGGACGACTGGCGGGACGAGGTGAGGAGGTAGGCGCGGCCGCGAGCGGCGAGGTGGTCCGGGACGGTCGCCACGATGCGCCGCAGGACCTGGCAGCCGTCGGGCCCCCCGTCGAGGGCGAGGTTCACCCACGGATCCGGGTCGCGCTCCTCCGGGGCGGTGGGGAGGTAGGGCGGGTTCGCGACGATCCGGTCGAATCGGCCGAGCCCGCGCGCGAGATCGGTCCGAACGAGGGCGACGTTCAACCCTTCGGTCCGGGCGGCTCTCCTCGCGGCCCGGAGAGCGGCCGGATTCCGGTCGGTGGCGACCGCCCAGGACCCGGACCGCGCCGCCTCGACGGCGAGCCGTCCCGACCCCGTGCCGATGTCGAGCACGGACCGGCC
>JASIEC010000105.1 GCA_030046135.1 Thermoplasmata archaeon
TGTCGGTTGGGACCGTCCACTACCTCTACCCGATCCCCACGACGGAGATCCTCAACTCCTCCCGCACGAACCCGGACTGGCAGCTCGAGGACGCTCTCGACCTCGAGTGGTCGCGCGCCTCGGCGCCCGGAGCGACGATCGACATGGTCTTCTCGCCCAACAACGGCTCGGGCCTCTACGAGGCGATCGACTGGCTCGTGGCGGGCGACCGGGTCAACGTGATCTCGCTGAGCTGGGGAGAGCCCGACACCGGGATCTACAACGCCTACGACAGCTCGTGCCGCGCCGGGTGCAACGCCACGACGGACGGATCGTACGCGATCCTCTCCCCGGTGCTCGAGCTCGCCGCGGTCGAAGGGATCACGGTCTTCGCCGCGGCCGGCGACTGCGGCTCGGCGGACGGCACGTCGGGGGTCTCGACGAACTTCCCCGCCTCCGACCCCTACGTCACCGGGGTCGGGGGGACGGACCTCACCGTCGGGAGCGGGGGAGCGTACGTGGGCGAGATCGCCTGGTCGGGGAACGGCTCCGGAGCGGTCCCGCCGGGGTGCCACAACCAGGGAGGGTCGGGCGGGGGGTACTCGCCGTTCCCCCGGCCCTGGTGGCAGACGGGCCTCCCCTCGAGCCCGTCCACCCGGGGGGTTCCCGACGTCGCGATGGACGCGGGAACGCCGGTCACGATCGTCGTCGACGGGGCGGAGGAGGGGGTGGGCGGGACGAGCGTGGGCACGCCGATCTGGGCCGGCATCGCCGCCCTCGCCGACCAGGCGGCGGGCGAGAGCCTCGGTTTCCTCAACCCGCTCCTCTACAAGCTCGCCGGCGGCTCGAACGCCTCCTCGCTCTTCCACGACATCGTCGAGGGCTCCAACGGGTACTCGGCCGGAGCGGGATGGGACCCCGTCACCGGCGAAGGGACCCCGATCGTCGCCGCGCTCGTCCCCGCGCTGGCCGCCGCGACCTCGCTCACGCCGACCAATCTCTCGGTGGCCCTCGGCGCGACGCCCCGGTACGGGACCGCGCCCCTCCGCGTGACGTTCTCGGTCAACGCCACCGGCGGCTCGGGGACGTACTCGCTCGAAGGGGTGTCGTTCGGGGACGAGAACGCGACGAGTACCTCGAGCGGCACGGCGGTCTACACGTACGAGCACCCCGGCGTCTACTGGGCCCAGGGGTTCGCGATCGACTCCGACGGGAACGCGAGCGCCTCGTCGCCGGCGGTGATCGTCGTGGGCGGGGCCTGGCCGCTGACGGTCAACCTGACCGTCTCCCCCGCCTCGCCGTCCGTCGGGGGGACGGTCGACTTCAACGCCACGGCCGCGGGCGGCACGGCCCCGTACGACTACACGTTCTACTTCGGCGACGGCTCGTCCGCCGACAACCTCACCGGACCGGACACGACGCACGCATTCGGGGCCGCCGGGGCCGCGTGCGCGGTGGTGATCGTCACCGACGCGGCGCACCCGACGGACGCCGCGGTGAGCGACCCCGTGCCGATCTCGGTCGGAGGGGCCGCGACCCCGACGTGCCCCAACACCGTGCCGCTCGGCGTGGTGGGCGGGCCCCGACCTGAGAGCGGCGTCGCCCCCCTCGCGGTGACGTTCCGGGCCGAGGCGTACGGGGGCGTCGGCCCCCCCTACTCCTACGTGTGGACCCTCCCGGGGGGCGTCGTCTCCGCCGCCGAGAACGTGAGCGCGACGTTCTCCTCGTCGGGAACGTTCCAGGTCGAGCTCTCCGCCTCCGGCGCCTCGGGGCCGACCGTCTTCGAGAACTTCACCGTCACCGTGTCGTCGCCTCCGCCGGTGACGCCGCTCGAGATCGTCCTGCTCGCCTCGGCCGCGGGGGTCGCCGCGGTGGCCGTCGCGTTCGCGCTCGAACGCCGCGGTCGCCGGCCTAGCCCTTGACGACGCCGAGGGGCAAGAGGCGCGCCACGCGTCGGGTGAGGCCGGCCCCCTCGGCGACCTTCACGACCTCTTCGACGTTCTTGTAGGCCCCGGGGGCCTCCTCGGTGACCCCCTCCCTCGTCGCGGAGCGGACGACGATCCCGCGCTCCGCGAGCCGGCGGGTCACCTCCTCGAACCGGAACGAGCGGATCGCGGCGTGGCGGCTCAGGCGGCGCCCCGCCCCGTGGCAGGAGGAGCCGAACGACCGGGTCATCGAGCCGGGGAGGCCCGCGAGGACGTAGCTCGCGGTCCCCATGTCGCCCGGGATCAGCACCGGCTGGCCGAAGGCGCGGTACGCCACCGGGACCTCCTCCCGCCCCGAGGGGAACGCCCTCGTCGCGCCCTTGCGGTGGACCAGGAGCTTCTTCGACGTCCCGTCGGTCCGGTGCTCCTCGATCTTCGCCATGTTGTGGGCGATGTCGTAGATGATCTCGATCCCGAGCTCCTCCGCGGGCCGCCCGAAGACGGCCGCGAACGACCGGCGGACCGCCGCCGTGATCACCTGGCGGTTCGCCCAGGCGAAGTTGGCGGCGGCGGCCATCGCCCCGAGGTACCGGGCGCCGTCGTCGGAGCCCACGGGAGCGCAGGAGAGCTGGCGATCGACGAGCGCGACCCCTTCGCGGGCGAGGCGCTCGTCCATCCGCCGGATGAAGTCGGTCGCGACCTGGTGGCCGAGGCCCCGCGAGCCGGTGTGGAGCATCACGACGACCCGGCCGGGGACCAGTCCCAAGACGTCCGCAAACGCGGGATCGAACCGCTCGTCGACCGCTTGGACCTCGAGGAAGTGGTTCCCCGAGCCGAGCGTCCCGAGCTGGCGAAGGCCGCGCTGGCGCGCGGTCTCGCTCACCTCGGCCGGGAGCGCCCCCGCGAGCTCGCCTCCCTCCTCCTGGACGACAAGGTCCTCCGGGACGCCGAACCCCTCCCGCACCGCCCACCGGGCGCCACCCGAGAGCACCTCGTCGACCTCGCCGGGCTTCAGCGGACGACCCCCCCGCGAGCCGACCCCGCTCGGGACCTCGCGGTAGAGCCGCTCGATGAGCTCGTGGAGGCGCGGGCGGACCTCCTCGACCGTGAGCTGGGTGCGGAGCAGCCGCACCCCGCAGTTGATGTCGTAGCCGATCCCCCCGGGGGAGACGACCCCCTCGGCGAGGTCGAACGCCGCCACGCCGCCGACCGGGAACCCGTAGCCGAAGTGGATGTCGGGCATCGCGAGCGCGTTCTGCTCGATCCCGGGCAGGGTCGCGACGTTGGCGAGCTGCTGCAGCGACGGGTCCCCGGCGACCCCCTCGAGGAGGGCGGCGTTCGAGAAGAGGACCCCCGGGACCCGCATCCCGGGGACCTCCTCGCGGGGGATCTCGAACGTGAACTCGTCCCGCGGGACGAGCGTCGGGACCTTCGTCATGGCGCGCGCCGAGCCCCCGGGGGCTCTTAGCAAGGCGCCCGGGACGGAGCCCCCGGCCCTCGCCGCGGCGCGCGCGCCCGGCGGCGGAACAAACCGACAAGTACCGGCGAGCCGTTCCGGAGGCGTCGATGGCGTCGATCTCGCCCCGGACGGTCTTCTCCCTCGTCAACCTGGGTGTGCTCGCCGTCGCGCTGGGCGTCTGGTTCCTCTGGCCCCGGTACGCGGACTACGCGCTCTACGGGTTCCTCGGGTGGACCGTGATCGGCTTCGTCCTGCTGTTCGTCGTCTGGGGCTCGCGCCCGGCGGCGTCGGGGTCGCTGGCCTCGTCCGCGGCCGGCGCCTCTCCCGGCGCGGACCCCTCGCGGGGCCCGGGGTCCTCCGCGGCGTCGCCCGCGGCGATCGGCTTCTGCGTCTACTGTGGCACCGACCTTCCTCCCGGCGCCACCCGCTGCGCCGCCTGCGGACACGGGGTCCTCGCGCTCTAGCGCGCGGACGGCGGTCGGTCGCCTAGTCCCGGGCGACGAACAGCATCGGCTCGCGGGCGCGCGCGCTGGCCCCCGCGGCGACGCGGACTCCCCGCACGACGCCGTCGGCCGGGCTCACGACCTCGCTCCGCATCTTCATCGCTTCGAGGACGAGGAGGACATCCCCCTTCCGCACGCGGTCCCCGTCCCGGACCCGGAGTTCGACCACGCGTCCCGGCATCGGAGGGACCACCGGCGTACCCTCGGCGAGGGGCTCTCGGACGCTCCCGACGGGGGTCCCGACCGGAGCGGCCGGGAGCGACGGCGATCGGAGGTCCGCCGCGTCGCGCTCGACGACCACGCCCGACCCTTCCCCGTCGACCGCGACAGGGCCCCGGGGCGAAGGCTCCCCCTCGGGCCACCGATCGACGACGACCTTCTCGCCCGCGATCTCGAGCTCGACCCGATCGCCGTCGCGGGCGACGATCTCGACCGGGAACGAGCGGCCCCCGACGGTCACGCTCCCGAGGTCGGGGGAGACCTCGACCGTCTCGCGCCTACCGTCGCGGGTGACCGTGAGCCGCGTCGACCCACCTCCGCTGCGTCTGGAGCCGGACCCGGCCCTCGAGCGCCCACGCCGACGCGGGCCCCGACGTCGAGGAGGCGACGGAGCCGGGCCCCGTCGCCGGGGCGGCCCGGGGCTGCCGGAGCGCCCCGACGACCCCGAGGGCCGCCGCGGTGAGGACGTCGGGCGTGAGCCCGAGGTCGACGCTCCGGCGGTACGAGCGGTAGACGAGGGGGAACACGGCGTAGGAGAGGACCTCCGCCGTGTCCGCCGCCGGGACGAGGGCGCGCAGCTCGGCGGCCGCCTTGTCGAGCTCGGGCGGCAGGAGGTCCGCCGGCCGGACCGTGATCGCCGCCGCGCCGGAGGTGACCCGGGCGACGAGCCCGGGGTCGAGGGGCCCGGGCGGGGCGCCGTAGAGCCCCCGCACGTAGTCCCGGACCTCGTTCGTCACCTGGCGGTACCGTCCGCCGCCGAGGACGTTGAGGACCGCCTGGATGCCGACGATCTGGCTGGTCGGCGTCACGAGCGGCGGGTAGCCGAGGTCGGCCCGGACCCGGGGGACCTCGTCGAGGACCTCCGCGAGGCGCTCGATCGCGGACTGCTCGCGGAGCTGCGAGAGGAGGTTCGACAGCATCCCGCCCGGGATCTGGTGCGTCAGGATCCCGGGGTCGGTCTGCAACGAGCGGATCTCGAGGAGCGAGCGGTAACGGTCGAGGACCCCGCGGAAGTACGCCGCGAGCTCCGCGAGCGCGCCGAGGTCGAGCTTCGGATCGACCGGGCTCCCCCGCATCGCCCCGACCAGCGTCTCCGTCGGCGGCTGGCTCGCCCCGCCCGCGAACGGGCTCAGCGCCCCGTCGACGGCCTCCGCGCCGGCGTCCGCCGCCGCGAGGCACGTCAGGGTCGAGAGGCCGCTCGCCGAGTGGGTGTGGACGACGACCGGAAGTCCGACCTCCTTGCGCAGGGCCCGGACGAGGGCCGCCCCGTCGCCGGGCGGCATCATCCCGGCCATGTCCTTCACGCACAGCTCGTCCGCCTCGAGCTCGGCGAGGCGCTTCCCCAGCGCGACGAACGCGTCGAGCGTGTGGACCGGCGACGACGTGTAGCAGATCGTCCCCTGGGCCCGCGCCCCCGCCCGCTTTACGGCGCGGAGCGCCGTCTCCATGTTGCGGGGGTCGTTGAGCGCGTCGAAGACGCGGAAGATGTCGATGCCGGTCCGGGCCGCCTCGTCGACGAACGCCCGGACGACGTCGTCCGGGTAGTGCCGGTATCCCACGAGGTTCTGGCCCCGCAGCAGCATCTGGAGGGGGGTGCGAGGCATCCGGCGCTTCAGCTCGCGGAGGCGCTCCCACGGGTCCTCGTGGAGGAACCGCAGGCAGACGTCGAACGTCGCGCCCCCCCAGACCTCGATCGAGCGGTAGCCGATCGCGTCGAGGCGCTCGGCGGCCGGGAGCATGTCCCGGGTCCGCATCCGCGTCGCGATCAGCGACTGGTGGCCGTCGCGGAGGACCGTCTCCGTGAGGCCGACCATCGATCGGATCCCGGCCCCTCAGAGGGGGAGGTTCCCGTGCTTGCGCGACGGGCGCTCGTCGCGCTTCGTCGCGAGGACCTTGAGGCCGGCGACGAGCCGGGCCCGCGTCTCGGCCGGGTCGATCACGTCGTCGATGTACCCGCGCTCGGCCGCGAGGTACGGGTTCAGGAACTCGCGCCGGTACTCCCCCGTCAGTTTCGCCCGGAGGGCGGCGCGCTCCCCCTCGGGGGCGGCCTCGATCGGGCGGCGGAAGAGGATCTCGACCGCGCCGTCCGCCCCCATCACCGCGATCTCGGCCGTCGGCCAGGCGAGGTTCAGGTCGGCGCCCAGGTGCTTCGAGCACATCACGTCGTACGCCCCGCCGTACGCCTTGCGCAGGATCACCGTGAGCATCGGGACCGTCGCCTCCGCGTAGGCGTAGAGGAGCTTCGCCCCGTGCCGGATGATCCCGCCGTGCTCCTGCGCGAGCCCGGGGAGGAACCCCGGGACGTCGACGAGCGTCACGAGCGGGAGGTTGAACGCGTCGCAGAACCGGACGAACCGCGCCCCCTTCGTCGACGCGAGGATGTCGAGCGTCCCGGCGAGCACCGCCGGGTTGTTCGCGACGACGCCGATCGAGCGACCCTCGAGCCTCGCGAACCCCACGAGGAGGTTGGGGGCCCAGGCGGCGTGGACCTCGAGGAACGAGCCCGGATCGACGAGCCGTTCGATGACCGCATGGGCGTCGTACGGCACGTTCCCCTCCTCGGGGACGACGCTCGCGAGCTCCTTCGCCGCCGCCTCGGGGGGCGGGACGGCGGGGGCCCTCGGCGGGTCGTCGAGGTTGTTGAGGGGGAGGTAGGAGAGCAGGCGACGGGCGAGCGCGATCGCCTCGCGGTCGCTCCCGACGGTGAACTGCGAGACCCCGGAGAGCCCGGCGTGCGCGTCGGCGCCCCCGAGCGCCTCCATCGTCACCTCCTCGCCCGTCACCGCCCGCACGACGTCGGGGCCGGTGATGAACATCTGACCGGACCCGCGGGCGATCACGACGAAATCGGTGATCGCGGGCGAGTAGACCGCCCCGCCGGCGCAGGGCCCGAGGACGAGGGAGATCTGCGGGACGACGCCCGAGAGCAGGACGTTCCGGTAGAACACCTCGCCGTAGCCGCCGAGGCTCTGCACCCCCTCCTGGATCCGCGCCCCACCCGAGTCGTTGAGGCCGACGATCGGGACCCCCGCCTTGCGGGCGGTCTCCATCACCTTCACGATCTTCATCGCGTGCGCCTCGCCCAGGGCGCCCCCGAAGACGGTGGCGTCCTGCGCGAACGCGCAGACCGGCCGGCCGTCGATCTCGCCCCATCCCGTGACGACCCCGTCCCCGGGGATCTTCCGCTCCGCGAGGCCGAAGCCGTTGACGCGGTGGACGACGAACGGATCGAGCTCGGTGAACGTCCCCGCGTCGAACAGCTCCTCGAGCCTCTCCCGAGCGGTCAGCTTCCCGGCCGCGCGGTGGCGCGCGACACGCTCCGCCCCGCCGCCCTCGCGGGCTTTCTTCCGGAGCTCGTTCCAGCGGTCGAACGCCTCGCTCACGGCCCGTCCTCCACCCTCAGCGTCCCCGTGAGGACGGAGACCGGCCCGGTGTCGGTGAGGAGACGAAGCTCGCCGTCCGGCCCGATCGAGTCGATTCGGCCGGTGGCGCTTTCCTCGCCGTCCACGACCGCGCGTCGACCGACCCCGTAGAGGAGCTGGGAGCAGGCGCGGAGGGCCCCCTCCGCGCCGCCCGGGACGGCGAGCTCGCGGCGGGACGCGACGGCCGCCTCGGCGGTGACCGCCTCCACGTCGTCGATCGGAGGCGGAGGCCGGGCGAACTCGGCCAGCGAGGCGGCGGACGCGGCGACCTCCGGCGGCATCGAACCGCCCGGAGGGCTGACGTTGACCCCGATGCCGGCGACCGCCCGAGCTCCGGCGGGGGAGCCGACCACGTCGACCAGGATTCCCGAGAGCTTGCGCGCGCCACGCGCCCCGTTCGGGACCACGAGGTCGTTCGGCCACTTGAGGCGGACCGGGGCCCCGTAGCGCTGCGAGAACGCCCCGGCGAGTCGCGCTCCGATGGCGAGCGGGAGGACCCCGGGTGCGGTCGCCGGCGACTCGAGGACGACGGAGAGGTAGAGGCCCCCCTCGGGCGACGCCCACGTACGGCCGCCCCGACCCCGACCGCCGGTCTGGCGGCGGGCGACGACGCGGGTCCCCTCCGGGGCACCCCCGCGGGCGAGCTCGAGGGCGCGGTCCTGGGTCGAGGGGAGCACCTCATGGAACTCGCGGGAGATCACCGGGGCCGACCTCTCCGGACGCGAGCGAGCCGGTCGCTTAACGGTTCGGGCGACTCGCTCCCCGGCCCGCCGGCCGGCGGGTCCGAGAGCTCATGGGCTCCTCCGGCTCCTGCCCGGGCGATGAGCTGCGTCGAGGAGGCGCTCGCGTCCGCGGCCCGGTCGCTCGAGCCCGAGATCCAGGGCCGCCTCCAGGGGTTCCTCGGGAGCATCGTCCGCGCCTACCTCCCGCAGACGTGGTCGTTCCGGACGTCCGACGGGAGCGCCTCGCTCACGATCGATGCGGAGGGTCACGCGACGGTCGCGCCGGGGGTCGTCGCGTCGCCCGATGTCACGGTCGAGCTGCCGCACGACCTGGTGAAGAAGCTCCTTACGTCGAGAGGCCGGGACAGGGTGCCCCCGGGGGCGGTCCACGTGACGCCCCATACGGCCCGGGGCCGAGCGGCGTTCGACTACCTCCGGGGCCGGCTCGGCCTGTAGCCGCCCGGACGCCCCGCCAGAGTACGTAAATCCCCGGCGACGCATCCCCCGGCGTGGCCGGCCGGCCCGCCCCTTCCGTGGTCCCCCGACGGAACTGGACGCGGACGCCGGGGGCGCTCGTCCTCGGCGTCGCGGGGGCGACTCTGATCGCCCTCGACTCCGCCTGGATCCTCCTCTTCGGGGGCACCCTCCCGACGTGGCTCAGCCTGGGGCCGTCGCTCGTGTTTCTGGGCGCGGCCGGCCTGGTCGAGGCGGCGCTGCTCGCCGTCGCGGCGGTCTACGCCTACCTCCACCCCCGCCACCACACCGCGCTCGGCGTCGCGATGATCACCCTCGCGCTCCTGGCCCTCCAGAGCGGCGGGGGGCTGTACCTGGGGACCCTGCTCGGGTACGTCGGGGGGATCGTCGCGGTCGCCCATCGCCCCGCGACCGGGGCGGAGTCCCTCGAACGCGTCGATCTCGACGCGGTCCGGCGCGACCCGGTCCTGGAGGCGGACCTGCTCCGCTCGGGGTTCCGCCTCTCCGACGAGGCGCCGGGCTCCGAGGGGCCCTCGGACGGGGCGGTGACGACCCTCGCTCCCGGCGCCCCGCCCGGACCCGCTCCCTAGCGGGCCCCCTCGATCTCGCGGAGCCGCCGGGCCATCTTCACCGCGGCCCGGACCGCGTTCGCCGCGTTCTCGATCCGGTCCTGGGCCTGGAGGCGGGTCTCCCCCGGCCCCGAGATCCCGAGCCCGAGCGGCTTGCCGTGCTCCACCGAGAGATCGAGGAGCCTGCGCGCGGCCTGGTGCATCACGACCTCGTCGTGCTGCGTCTCCCCTTCGATCACCGCGCCGAGGGTGACGACGGCGTCGACGTCGCGCCGCGCGAACAGGGCCTTCACCGCGATGGGGATGTCGTAGACCCCCGGGGTCTTCACGACAGGCCCGAGGCTCGCGCCGAGGAAGTCAACCTCTTCCTTCGCCCGTTCGAGCATCGGCATCGTCACGTCATAGTTGAACTCGCTCGCCACCAGCGCGACCCGGATCCCCGCTCCCTCGCCCGTTCCCTTCGGCATCGTTCCCGTCCCTCCTTCCCGACCTCTAGCGCGAGGGCCGGAGGGGCCCCGCGTCCCGGAACCCCTGCCGGAGCCCCTGGCCCGCCCGACGGGCGAGCGCCTCCGGTCGGAAGAGGAGATGGAAGGCGTTGAGGGCGTGCTCTTCGGCCCGGCGGCGCGCGAGCCGCTCGAGCTCCTTCGGGCTCTCCGCCTCGCCCTCGAAGACGAAGCACTCGACGATCGGCTTCGCCTCGAGGACCCCGGCGTAGAGGAGGCCCAGCGAGGCCTCGTGCGCGCAGGTGCGGTCGTACTCCGCCCGGCCCGGCATCCCGAGCGCGAGGCAGAGGTCGACCCCGTCCTCGGCGAACAGGCGGCGGCAGGCGACGGGGAGGTCCTTGATCCCGGGGACCGTCCGGCGGACGACCTTGAAGCCGGTGCCGCTCGCCCCGAGCGCCCGGATCGCGTAGCGGGCGAGGTCGACGCGCGCGAACGTCGTGTCGGCGACGCCGATCTTCTTCACGGCCGGGCCTCGGACTCGCGCGCCGCGCGGGCAAGGATCCTCTCGACGATCCTGCGCGTCGCGAGCTCGTCGTGCGGCAGGGGGCCCACCCGGACGACGCGCACGGGGACGCCGCGGCGGGCGCACTCCGCCTCGACCTCCTTCTCGTTCCACACCTGGTCGTAGCCGAGGGCGATGATCGACGGCTTCTCCCGGACGACGGTCTCGTAGATGTCAGTCGTGGAGCCGAGCACGGCCCGGTCGACGGGCTTCAGGCCCTCGACCATCTCCCGGCGGACGTGCTCGGGGACGTACGGCTCGCGCTTCAAGCGCCGCGCCGTCTGGTCGCGCGCGACGACGACAACGAGCTCGTCGCCCAGCTTGCGAGCCTCGGCGAGGAAGTAGAGATGGCCCGGGTGGAGGAGGTCGAAGACCCCCGTCGCCATCACGCGGACGACCATCTCCGCCACGCCTCGACGATCGCCCGGCCCTCGAGGAACTCCCAGCCGTGCGATCGCGCGTAGGCGCGCGCCGCCTCGGGCTCCCGGGCCCCCCCGGAGTCGCCCAGCATCTCGCAGACGGTCGCCGACTCCGAGAGCCCGGCCATCCGGGCGAGCGAGACGGCGAGCTCGGTATGGCCCTTTCGCTCGGCGACGAGGCCCCGGGCGGCGTAGAGGAGATGGACGTGGCCGGGCGAGACGAACGACCCCGCGAACCGGTCCTGGAGCTCGGCCGCGGAGAGCGACGCGGCGTCCCGCGCGAGCTCGCCGATCGCGCGGATCGTCACCGCGCGGTCGTTGTCCGGGGCGCCCGTGTAGTTCGTCCGGTGGTTGACCGTGAGGCCCCGAGCGCTCCGCTGGTCGTAGCGGGGTCGGTCGGTGAGGCGGCCGACGAGCGGGAACCGGGCGGCGCCGACGTCCAGGAGCTCGGAGACGAACGGGAGCCCGAGGCGCGCCCGAAGCTCCTCGGAGATCGCCGTGCAGAGGAGGCCCCCCGCGTCCCGGCGGGCGAGCCGCACGAGCTCGGGGGTCGCCTTCTCGGAGAGGAACACAAGGTCCGTCTCCCCTTCGCGCTCGGCGGCGTCGAAGACGAGGACGGGCTCGCCGGCGGCGAGCGCGCGGCCCGCTCGCTCGACGTCGGGCGGGATCGGCCGGGGGCGCTCGAGGCGGAGCATGGACCTCCCAGCGGGCCCGGCCAGATAAGCAGGGCGTAACTACTCAAAAAAGGGTTGATGGCTCCCCGACGGTGGAGGAGACGACGCGCCGAGCAGTTCGGCCGGACCGCGACCCTGGGGCCCCCGGACGGGGGCGCCCTAGGAGGTGATCCATCTGCAGGTTCCCCTACAGATACCTTGTTACGACTTAGTCCCCCTTGCTGAACCGAAGTTCGAGCGACCCTAAGGAGCCACCCTCACTCCGACCCAACTCGGATGACTTGACGGGCGGTGTGTGCAAAGAGCAGGGGCACATTCACCGCGGGATGTTGACCCGCGATTACTACGGAATCCA
>JASIEC010000106.1 GCA_030046135.1 Thermoplasmata archaeon
GTCGCGGGGGTGGGCCTCGTCACGACGGTGCTGTCGCCGATCGGAGCGAGACCGTTCGTCCGGAGGCTCGCGGCGACCGCCCGGGAGCCCGCCGACGAGAGCCTCCGGCCCTGGCTCGACACCGCGCTCCCGCCGTCGGCCGACCCGGACTGGCCTCTCGCGGGGTCGAAGTAGGCGGCCCCGAGCTCAGCGAACGACCTGGAGCATGTGCTCCCAGGTCCCCAGCGCGAGGCCGGCCCGGACCCAGAGCGGGACCATCGCCTCGAGCCATCGCGCACCGTCGATCGGGCCGACGTCGAGCGCCCCCGCCCATCCGAGCTCTTTGACGATCACCTCCGCAGCGCGCTTGGCCGCGGCATCGTTGCCGCAGATCCACATTTTCGCGGGACCCCCCGAGAACGTCGGGTGGGCCATCTTGGGACTGCCCACGGTGTTGAAGCACTTCACGACCTTCGCGTCGGGGAGCTTCCGCTGGACCCTCTCGCCGAGGGAGTCCGTGACGCCGAACAGGAGCCCCGGCGGCATCCCGTGCGACAGGTCGAGGGGATTTGTCGTGTCGAGGACGAGCTTGCCCGCGAACTGCTTCGGGCCGGCGAGGTCGATCACGGCCTCGGTCGCGGCCCCGTGCGTGGCCAGGACGACCACCGGCCCGTGCGCGGCCGCCTCGGCGAAGGAGCCTACGGAGGCGGTCCCGCCGACCTCCTTCTTCCACGCGTCGAGCTTCTTCGGCTCCCGCGTTCCCAGCTTCACGTCGTAGCCGTGCGCCACGAACGCCCGGCCGAGCTGCTTCGCCACGTCCCCGCTCCCTAGGATTCCGATCCGCTTGTCGGTCGCCATCGAGGTCTCCCCTCCCCCGAGCGGCGCGCGGATTTGACCCGGAGCCTCGAGCCCTCGGGGCGGTCGGGGCGAGCCGGGGACGAGGGTGCCCGTGAATTCCTCGGGGCCCCCTACAAATTAGGTGGTGCCGTATATAGGGGGACGCGCTCGGGGGCCCGTGGAGACGCTGCAACGCCTGACGCGCCGCCAGCTCGAGGCGCTGAGGATCGTCGCCGCCAAGGACGTCGGCGGGCGGGGCGTGGCGCTGAAA
This sequence comes from Thermoplasmata archaeon, assembly GCA_030046135.1. Lineage (GTDB taxonomy): Archaea > Thermoplasmatota > Thermoplasmata > Lutacidiplasmatales > UBA184 > Lutacidiplasma. The sequence continues at coordinate 1,088 of JASIEC010000106.1, forward strand.
GCGATCGCCGCCTCCCTGCGCGTCCGCCCGCCGTCCGCCCTCGCCCGCCTGGGCCCGCTCGAGGAGCTCGGGCTGATCGCCCGGCACCGCGGGAAGAGCCGGGCGACCCCGAGGGGCCTCGCGTGCCTTGCCGAGTACGTCCGGCACCACCGGGTCGCGGAGAGCATCTTCGCCCGGGCCGGGCTCTCGGTCGAGGCGACGCACGAGGCCGCGCTCGAAGTCGACCTCGCGCTGAGCCACCGCACCGTGGACGAGATCTGCGAGGCGGAAGGGCACCCGACGGTCTGTCCGCACGGGGACCCGATCGCGCCGTGCTCGACGGCGCGAGGCGGGGCGCGCTGATGGACCTCAACACCCTCTGGTTCCTCCTCGCCGGCTGCTTCGCGCTCGGGATGCTCCACGGGACGATCCCGGACGAGCACACCTGGCCGATCACGTTCGCCTACTCGGTCGGCACGACCACCGGACGCGGCGGGATCCGCTCGGGCGCGTGGTTCTCGCTCGCGTTCACCCTCCAGCGGGCGATGATGAGCGCGATCGTCTACCTCGCCCTCGCGGCCGCGATCGGGGTGTGGGGGATCAACCTCGCGACCGCGGACCGGGCGGTGAACGGGCCCGTCTACATCGCGGTCGGGATCGCGATGGCGGTCGCGGGGTACCTCATCCTCACCGATCGGATCCCGCACTTCCACCCGCTGATGCGGGTCTCCGAGAAGGACCTCGCCCGGCACACCACGGCCGGAGGCAAGGCGATCCGGCCGGACGGCAGCATCCCGACCCACTGGTGCGTGATCCACGGGTTCATCTCGGGGTTCGGCACGGACTCGGGGATCCTCTCGACCTGGATCTACCTGCTCACCCTCCCGTTCCTCGTCACGAACGGCCTCTGGCCGATCGGGTGGCTCCCGGGCGCGCTGTTCGGCCTCGGGACGTTCCTCGTCCTCATGTTCGTCGGCTTCTTCTTCGGGGAGACCCTCCAGGTCGCGAAGCGGGCCGGCCCGAACCGGATCGCCCAGTTCGGCCGCCTCGTCGGGGCCCGGACCCTCCTCTTCGGCGGTCTCGCGTTCATCGTCTTCGGCCCGATCTACTGGGCCGGGTGGTACAGCTCGAACGTCGCGTTCGACCCGGGCTCGTTCATCGTGATCCTGATCCTCGTCGTGATGGCCGTCCCGACGATGATCTACACGTGGCGGGAGGTCCAGAAGCTCCCCCGCCACTTCCCGGGAGAGGGCCCGGTCGAGGACGGCGCGCCCGTTCCCTCGTCGGGCGGGGCCCCGGAGCCGGAGAAGGTCTAGACCGCGGCCGTCACGCCGGTTCGGCCCGGGGGGGCGTCGAGACGGCCACGCCCCTCACCGCAGATCCGCGAGATCGTGCAGCTCGGGCCCCTGCCAGTCGAGGTCCGGGTCGACGCGGTCGACGGGGTCCTGCCGTTCGTCGGGGAAGCAGTACCGGAAGGTCGTGAGCCCGACGGACGCGGCGCCGCTGAGCTCTCGGCTTCCCCCGTCCCCCACGTACGCGCAGCGGGACGGCTCGAGGCGGAGCCGTCGGAGGGCGAGGCGATAGATCGCGGGGTCGGGCTTCCGGATCCCCTCGAGGCAGGAGAACACGGTGGCGTCGAAACGGGAGGCGAGCTCGGCCGTGGGCCAGAGGCGGGGCGTTTCGTCCGAGGAGTCGCTGACGATCGCGAGGCGAGAGCCCCCCGCGCGGAGGAGGTCCAAGGCGCGGAGGATCGCGGCCTCGCTTCGCAGGAGCTCCCGGGTGAAGTCGAGCCGGACCCGAGCTGCCTCGCGCACCTCCTCGGGACCGGGGTCCCGCACCACGCCGTGGGCGATCCGGCCGATCGTCTCCTCGAGCGAGCCGAGTCGGCCCCGCGCGCGATCGTCGAAGGAGACCGTCCAGGCGCGGGCAAACGCGATGGGGTCCACGCCGAGCCCGTCCGCCATTCGGACCAGGGACTCGCGACGGGCCCCGGCGTTCCCCATCGAAATGAGGGTGCCGTAGAGGTCGAACAGCACCCCCTCGAACCGAGGCGCCGTTGAGGGCCGGGCTGGGATCTCCATCGCCGATCCGATGTCACCGGGGACTCCCGGAGGCGGCGCCAGGGTTGAGGATTGGGGCCTGCCCGTCCGTCTCGCCGCTCGGGACCGTGGGCCCCGACTCACGGTGGGTACGCCCGTGCTGGGATTCGAACCCAGGTCTGAGGCTCCGCAGGCCTCTAGGATAATCCACTATAGCGGCCGGGGAGGTTCGTTCCCCAAACCGTAGCTACCCCACACGGGCGTCGTGCGCAACCGGAACGCACCGCGTTCCGAGAGGGGATTGCTATAAAACTCCGTTCCGCCCTCGGACGCCGC
>JASIEC010000014.1 GCA_030046135.1 Thermoplasmata archaeon
AGGGGCCCGGGCGTCCCGCCCGAGAGCCGGCTCGCCTTGTAGAGGGCCCGGGCGAGCGCGCGCGGCCGGCGTGTCAGCTCGACCGCGTCCGCGTCCGCCCGGAACTCCTCCCTCCGGGTGAGGCGCGACGCGACGAAGGCGAGGATCGGGTCCCAGCGCAGGAGCCGGGCGAACGTCCTCAGGAACGTGAGGTACCGGCCGTCGAGCTCGCGGACATGGCCCAGCTCGTGGGCGATCGCCGCCTCCTGCTCCTCGGCCGAGAACGCCGTGAGGAGGCCCCGCGAGAGGAGCACGACCTCGTCGCGTCGCCACCGGAGCGGACCGGAGGGCACGAGCAGCGTGAACGTGAACGCCTCGGCGCGGGGCGAGTCGAACGCGAGGAGCCGGACCGGGTGCGCGGGGCGGGGGAGGCGCTCGGGCCAGGGAAGGGGGCGGGGCTGGAGGAGCCTCAGGAGGCTCCGTCCGACCGCCTGCGAGAGGACGAACGCGGCGAAGAACACGGCGAACGCGCCGAGCGCGCCGACCGCCCAGAGGAGGAGCGCCTCGCGGGCGAAGAGGGTGCCGGGGGACCGGGCGACGAGCGCCACCGCGCGGAACCCTCCGTCGACGAGGACGAAGACGAGCCCGGTCGTCGCGAGGAGCGACCAGATCGCGAGGAGGACGACCGCCCCGCGGACGACCGCGATCGAGCCGGGCGCGCGGGAGAGGCGGGGGAGGGGCTTCGCCGCGACGTTCGGGGAGCCCATGCCCCTCGATCCCCTCCCTACCGGAGTCCCAGACGTCGGCGGAGCGCGCGCTCCTCCGACGGGTCGAGCTTGGCGAGCTCCTCGTTGAGGTGGACGACCCCCGCCGGCCCGAACATTCGGACGACCCCGCGGAGGAGATTGAGCAGGTATTTCTGCTCGACGGGCGCGGCGCGATAGACGTACCGCTCGCCCCCCCGGCACGTCTCCTTCCGCCGGGTCACAAGCCCCTTGTCGTGGAGGCGGGCGAGGATCGTCGCGACCGTCGTGTAGGCGAGCCGCGTGCCGGTGCGGTCGAGGGCTTGGCGGACGTCGCGGGCCGGCGCCTCGCCGAGGTCCCGGAGCGACGAGAGGACCGACGCCTCGAGCGACCCGATCACCGCCCGCACCCTCGAGCCGAAACAGCCGCGAAGCCGCCTTAAGGAGGTCGTCGGAGGAGAATGGACTCGTACGAACCGGACCGTCCCCGCTCGTCTTTTCCGGACCCCGGGGCCGGCGCCGGGAGCCGCGGCCCGCGCGGCCCGACGACGCCCTCGCCGGAACCGTTAACTCGGCGACCCGGTTCGCGCGGTCCGTGGGAGCGAGGCCCGCCGTCGCCGACTCGGTCCTCGACCTTGTCGGGCACACCCCGCTCCTCCCGCTCCGTCGTGTCGCCGCGGGGGTCCCCTACCGGGTCCTCGCCAAGCTCGAGTTCCTCAACCCGGGGGGGTCGGTGAAGGACCGGATCGGCGCGGAGATGATCGACGCCGCGGAGCGGTCGGGGGCCCTGAAGCCGGGCGGTACGATCGTCGAGGCGACGAGCGGGAACACCGGGGTCGGCCTCGCGCTCGTGGCCGCGGTGCGGGGGTACCGCACGGTGTTCGTCATCCCGGACAAGATGAGCTCGGAGAAGATCCGGCTCCTCCGGGCGTACGGGGCCCGCGTCGTCGTCACCCCCGCGGGGGTCCCGCCCGATCATCCGATGAGCCACTACTCGGTCGCTCGGCGGCTGGCGACGGAGATCCCCGGGGCCTGCTACCCGAACCAGTACCAGAACGACGGGAACCCCGAGGCGCACTACAAGACGACCGGGCCCGAGATCGACGAGGCGGTCGGCGCGACCCTCGCCGCCGTCGTGGGGACCGTCGGGACCGGCGGGACGATGAGCGGGATCGGGCGGTATTTCAAGGAGCATCGCCCCTCGGTGCGGATCGTCGCCGTCGACCCGAAAGGTTCGGTCCTCGGGCCGTTCTTCCGGACCCACCGGCTCGTGCCGGCGGTCCCGTACCTCGTCGAGGGGATCGGGGAGGACATGGTGCCGAAGACCCTTAGGTTCCAGGCGATCGACGAGTTCGTCGAGACCGATGACTCCGAGTCGTTCGGGATGGCCCGTCGCCTCGCGCGCGAGGAGGGTCTGTTCGTGGGGGGCTCCTCGGGGGCGGCGGTCGCGGGGGCGCTGAAGTGGCTGGCGGGGCGACCGGTCCCCGAGGGCGCCACGGTCGTGGTGATCCTTCCGGATTCGGGGGACCGCTACCTCTCGAAGTTCTACAGCGACGACTGGATCCGCGAAAAGGGGCTTGCCGAGACCCCGGCCGCCGCCCGGGACCTTCTCGCCCGGAAGACCGGGACCCCCGCGCTCGTCGCCGCCCTGCCGACGACGACGTCCCGCGAGGCCCTCGCCGAGCTGCGACGGCACGGGATCTCCCAGATGCCGGTCCTGGCCGGGTCCGAAAACGTGGGCAGCGTGCAGGAGGAGGAGATCCTCCGCCGGAGCCTCGAGGACGCCACGGTGCTCGACCGCACCGTGCGCGCCGTCCTCGGCCCGCCGTTCCCCGAGGTCGCCGCCGACGCCCGCTGGCCCGAGCTCCTCGACCGGCTGCGGCAGGAGCGCGCGATCCTCGTCCGCGAGCGCCCCGGGGGGGCCCCGCTCGGTGTCTTGACCCGGCACGACCTGGTGGGGGTCCTCTCCGAGGAGGCGACGGCCCGTGCGGTTTGACACGAAGCTCCTTCACGCCGCCGACCCGGAGGACCCGCTGACGGGGGCGGTGAATCCCCCGATCTAC
>JASIEC010000107.1 GCA_030046135.1 Thermoplasmata archaeon
TCACCGGGGTCGATGCCGCCTCGAGCGGCTCTCCCGTTCGGGTCCCCGCCCCTCTGCCGGGAGCGATCGAGATCGTTCACGACGCGAGCGGGACCCGGGTCACCGTTCCGCCCGAGATCGCGGCGGCCGGCGTCACGGTGCGAACCCTCCCCGAACTGTGGCGCTCGGACGGACACTCGCCCACCCAGGTCGAGGAACCGACGGACCGGCTGAGCGCGCTCGCCACCGCGCTGGTGAATCGAGCCTACCGGCTCGACGTTCCCGATGGGGTCCGGACCCCGCTGCGCGTCCGCGAGCTCTCCCTGCTCTCGCGGACCCATGAGGCGCTGGTCGTCCAGCGGTCGATCCACGCCGGGCGCGAGGCCCAGGTCCTCGTCACGGAGGAGACGTTCTCCGCCGGGGGCGAGAACGGGGCCCAGCGTCTGTTCGCGTCGAGCCTGGACCTCGAGGTCGGGGCCGACGCGAAGGTGGTCGCCATGTCGCTGCACGCCCCCGATGCGAGGACCGTGTCGCTCTATCGTCGTTCGGCGTCGGTCGGCGCGCGCGCGCGTCTCGCGTGGATCTGGAACGGGCTCGGTGGGTTCCGGACGAAGGCCCGCAACCGGACGGTCCTCGCGGGGACCGGGGCGATCGTCGACGACCTCCAGACGTTCTTCGGCTCGGGGGAGACGTCGTACGACAGCTCGGTCGACCTCCACCACACCGCGACCGACACGCGGGGCCAGTCGATCACGCGCGGCGTCTTCCGGGACTCGGCGCGGGGGATGAGCCGGGGGCTCGTCCGGATCGAGCCGGACGCCCGCAAGACGGTGAGCTACATCTCCGAGCACGCGATGCTCCTGTCGAAGGGGTCCCGGTCCGACACGATCCCGATCCTCGAGATCCTCTGCCGCGACGTGAAGGCGACCCACTCCACGTCGGTCGCCCCGGTCGATCCGGAGAAGGTCTTCTACCTGCGGTGCCGAGGGATCTCGGAGCCCGACGCGATCCGGATGATCGGGGAGGGGTTCCTCTCCTACGTCCTCGAGCGCGCGCCGATCGGGGGCCTGAGGGAACTGATCTACCCGATCCTCTCCGACCGCTGGGACGGGAGGGACGTTCGCTGGGGGCCCGGCGAGCTGCCCGCGCTCCCTCCCCTCGGGGTCACGGGCAGCGAGAGCGCGCCCGAGTGGCGGTTCGACGCCAAGCTCCGCTGAGCGTTCGCTCCGATCGCGCCGGTCCCCCCCGCCGGCACTCCTTCCGACGGGAGAGGTCGCGAGGGGGACGGCGCCCCTCGACGGCCTACGTCGGGCGCCGCGACCCTCCCCGTCGCCTCGCGGGCGAGCGGCCCGCCGAAGATCGAGCGAACCCGCCGGGTCCGTCGGTCACGTGTCGGATCTGGAGGAACCCGGCCTGCTCGAGCACGCTCGACGCGATGCCGGATCGGTAGCCGTGCTCGCAGTGCACGTAGATCGGAACGTTCGGCGGAAGGCGGGCCGCCGCCCCGCGGGCCAGCTGGGGGAGAGGGACGTTCAAGGACCCGGGAACCCGGGACTCCGCCGTCTCCGACGGATCGCGGACGTCCAGCACGACGATCGGCTCGCCCTTCTCGAGCGCGCCCCGGACCTCTCGGATCGACGCCCGAGGGGTCGAGACGAGAGGAAACCCCGCGCGAGCGTAGGCGTCCGTCCCCCCGTCGAGGTAGCCCCGGACCCCGTCGAACCCGATCCGGAAGAGGGCGAGCTCGACCCGACGTCGATCCTCGACGGAGTCGGCCACGAGCACGAACGCCTCTCCCCGCGGCCGAAGCCACCCGACCCAGGCGGAGACCGGGCCGTCCCCGGGGACGGAGAGGCTCCCGGGCAGGTGGGCCCGGTCGAACGCTTCGGAGCTCCTCACGTCGAGCACCGTCACGCCCGAGCCGGCCCGGAGGCTTTCCACGTCGGCCGGGCCGAGCGCGGGGGAGCTCGGCGGCTCGCAGCCGCCGGGGATCCCGCCGTCCCGGTTGAGGGTGCGCGAGAGTCCGTAGTACGAGGGGAACGGGGTCGGCACGAGGTACGCGGCCAGGAACGTCGCGAGGTCGGGGGCCCGGAGCAGCGGATTGGTCCGCCGCTCCCGTCCGAGGGTCGTCGTGGAGGCATCCCGACCCCCGACCCCGCAGAACGTGCCGCCCGCGTGGGTCGGGAGGACGGCGACCGCTCCGGGCAGGGCCGCGTAGCGCTCGTGGAGCGTGACGAACTGCTCGCGGGCGAGCCCGTAGGTCCGCTCCGGGCCTAGGAGGTCCGCTCGCCCGGCGGAGCCGGCCATGAGGCTCCCCCCCGAGAAGAGAACGACGTCCCGTCCACGCTCGTCGGCGAGGAGGAAGCTGATGTGTTCGGGGGAGTGGCCCGGGGTCCGGAGCACGGAGAGGCGGCCGGCGCCCACGTCGAGCGTCTCCCCGTTTCGGAGCCGTCGGTGCCCGAACGTCGCCTCGGCCCCGGCGTCGATCCCGAACGTGGCTCCCTCCCGCTCGGCGAGCTCCCGGCCCCCGGAGACGAAGTCGGCGTGGAGATGGGTGTCGAGGACCCAGGCGAGCCGGAGGTTCGCCCGGCGCAGCCGGTCCACGTACCGCGTCGTGTCCCGGGTCGGATCGATCACCGCGGCGGCGCGCCGGTCCCGGTCCTCGACAACGAACGAGGAGTTGCCGAGGTCGCGAGAGGGGAGCAGCTCGATCCGGAGCGAACCTCGCTGCCAGGCGACCTGCGGGGCCTCCTCGGGCAGGGACACTCCCGGCCCGGTGGGCCCGGCTCGACCTCCGCCTCCGTGCACGTGCGGTCGAGTCCCGACGAGCGCGGTCGGACTCCGGCGGTGGTAGGGCACGAGTCCCAGGGAGGAGGCGGCCATATTTCGCTTCGGTTCCTCCTACGCTCCGACCGCGGGATCCTTCAGCAGTGGCCCTGGCGGACGACCTGCTCGCACGGCGTCGCCGGAGCGACGTGGAGCGTGCCCAGCTGGCCGAACGGGGCGAAGTAGCCGCGCACCGCCTCCTCGCTCGGGCCGTCCACGATCAGGTACAGGTGGTGGCGACCCTTCACGACCGCCTCGCCGTGGATCGAGATCCCGCGCGCCTTCGCGTTCGCGGGCGTCACGATCTGGAGGAGACCCGCCGCCATGGCGGGGTTCCCGGCGGGACAATGGTCGGCGGGGTGGGTGTGCTCGGTCACGAACAGGGCCATGGAGGCACGACCCCGGCCCGCCCCCTTATACCTTGGCCAGCGACCCATTAATTCATCGTGGTAAGACCCCCTCCGACCGGGGACGTGCCGCCTCGGGAGGCCCCTCGCCAGGGCGCGGTCCCACCTGGCGAGCCCCGCCGGTCGGGGCGTCGGTTACTACGATAGACTTACGGTCCGCACGGTGAGGATTATAACCTCGGGCCCGCATGGGCCGCCTGTGGACGCCAGGACCCCGTACGCCGACCCTCGCCGGATCGAGAGCACCCACCCTCGCGCCGGTGCATCGCTTCGCCGCGGATCGCCCACCGACCGCCAGGAGCGAGAGGCCTCGGGCTCCCCTGCATGACCCACCGCGGGCGCCGGTCAGCCCACCTAGCTGACCCCCGGCGCCCGCGCCCACCGTCTCGGAACTCCTCCACGGGCATCGCGCCGGTGCGCTTCCTCCCGCGGGAGGTCCGAGCGGCCGGGAGCGACGCCCCCTGCTTCGAGACCCCTCTCGGCGGGCTCGAGGAGGAACTGACCCCCACCGACCGCCACTTCGTACGAAGCCATTTCCCCGTCCCCGAGATCGATCTCGCTCGCTGGAAGCTCGTCGTGGACGGCGAGGTCGACCGTCCGCGATCGTTCCGCTGGGAGGAGCTCGCCGCCCTCCCCCGGGCCGGCGTGACCGCGGTGCTCGAGTGCGCTGGCAACAGCCGCTCGTACTTCCGTCCCTGGACCGAGGGCGTCCCGTGGGGCCACGGGGCCGTGGGCACCGCCCGCTGGGAAGGGGTGCGCCTCCGGGAGGTCCTCACCGCGGCGGGGCTCCGGCCGGCCGCGTCGGAGGTCGTCTTCGAGGGGGTGGACCGAGGGAACGAGCCGGGCGTCGCCCGAACGATCCCCTACGCCATGTCCGTCCCGCTCGCGAAGGCGCTCGACCCCGACACGCTCCTCGCCGACCGGATGAACGGGGAGACGCTGACGCCGGCCCACGGGTTCCCGATGCGCGCGCTCGTCCCGGGATGGTACGGGATGGCGTCCGTGAAGTGGCTCTCCCGGATCACGGTGCTCGACCGGCCGTTCTCGGGCTACTTCCGCCGGAGGGCGTACGCCTACCTTCCGCTCGGGGCGACCGACGAGCGGGCGGCGGTCCCCGCGACGACGACCCGGGTCAAGTCCCTCATCACCTCGCCCCGGGAGGGCACCCGGCTCGAGCCGGGGACGCTCCTCGTCCGGGGGATCGCCTGGTCCGGCAACGGGGCGATCGCCTCCGTCAAGGTCCGCGTCGACACCTCGCCCCGGGGCGCGGGGGCGTGGCGGCCCGCCCGGCTCCTCCCCGGTCCCCCCGGCCCTACGTGGAGGCGGTGGGTGGTCCGGTGCGATCTCCCCCGCCCGGGGATCTTCGTGATCCGGGCCCGCGCGACCGACACCACGGGGGCGACGCAGGCGGACCGCGCGGAGTGGAACTACCGGGGGATCGGGAACAACGCGATCCACGCCGTCCCGATCGAGATCGTCGAGCGCTCCGGGACGGCGCCTACCCGACCGCGCCGGTCATCTCGAGCTGGATGAGCCGGTTGAGCTCGAGGGCGTAATCGACCGGAAGCTCCTTCGCGAACTCCGCGAGGAACCCCATGAGGATGAGGTGAATGGCGTCCGACTCTGTGAGGCCGCGACTCATCAGGTAGAAGATCTGCTCCTCGCCGATCTTGCCGACGACCGCCTCGTGGGTGATAGTCGCGTCCTCTTCGTGGATCTCGTTGTAGGGGTACGTGTCGGACCGACCGAGCTCGTCCGGCAGGAGCGCGTCGCAGCGCACCGCCGCCTTCACGCCCGTGGCGCCGGGCGCCACGTGGAGGAGGCCGCGGTAGCTCGTCTGCCCTCCGCGGATCGCGATCGACTTCGCGATGATCTTGCTCGATGTATCGGGCGC
>JASIEC010000108.1 GCA_030046135.1 Thermoplasmata archaeon
CTCCTCGTCCTCTCCGCCTCCCCGGTGACGAGCCGCCGGCTCTTCGAGCGCCTCCTTCCCGCGCGCGCCATCGAGAACGCCTGCCCGGTCGTCTACGTGAACCGGGTGGGCGTCGAGGACGGGATCGTCTTCGGCGGAGGCTCGGGGGCGTGGGACCCCCGGGGCGAGCCGTTCGGGGAGACCGCGGTGCCGCTGGAAGGCCTCGGGCCGGAGGAGAGGCTCGCCACGGTCGAGGTCGACGTCGCGGCGTCGGCCCGGTGGAGACCGTTCCGACCGGTCCTCCGGGACCTCGCGAGCCGCGGCCCGTCGGCCCCCCGGTCGCCGGAGCCCTAGGCGGCGTTCGCCTCGACCGCGTCTGTTATAGCGGAAGGGAGCCCCGGACCGGCGGTGCCTCGCCCCCCGACGATCGCCCAGCAGCTCGCGTCGAAGCAGCGGGAGATCTCGGTCGCGGAGTTCTTCGAGCGGAACCGCCAGATCCTGGGGTTCGACAATCTCCCTCGCGCGATGCTGACCACGGTCAAGGAGGCCGTGGACAACAGCGTCGACGTCTGCGACGAGGCCCGGATCGCGCCCGAGATCTCGGTCGAGATCGCGAAGGAGGGCGAGGACCGGTTCCGCGTCGCGGTGACCGACAACGGCCCCGGCATCCTCCGGCGGGAGATCCCGAACGTCTTCGCTCGGCTCCTGTACGGCTCCCGGTTCCATTCGAACCGGCAGGCTCGGGGCCAGCAGGGGATCGGGATCTCCGCGGCGGTGCTCTACGCGAACCTGACCACGGCGCGACCCGTGCGCATCGTCTCCAGGGTCGAGGAGGAGGACGTCGCCCACGTCCTCGAACTGTTCATCGACACCCAGAAGAACCAGCCCCGGGTCGTTCTGGACGACGTCGCCCTTCCCGAGAGCGCGCACGGCACCAAGGTCGAGCTCGTCCTGAAGGCGAAGTACGTTCGCGGTCGCCAGTCCGTGCTGGAGTACCTCCGCGGGACGGCGATCGTGAACCCCCACGCGAGGCTCGTCCTCCAGGAGCCCGACGGGACCCGCGTGACGTTCGAGCGCGCCACCGAGGAGCTTCCGGCCGTCCCGAAGGAGACCCCCCCGCACCCGTACGGGCTCGAGCTCGGAGAGCTGGGCTCCCTCCTCAAGGCGAGCCGCCAGGCGACGGTCTCCGAGTTCCTCGTGAAGGACCTCCAGGGCGTGAGCGCGCGGGCCGCCAAGGAGCTGCTCGTCGCCGCGGGGATCCCCGGGGCGACGAAGCCCGTCGCCGTGCAGGGCGACGTCCAGGAGCGGCTCCTCGCGGCGCTCCGGGCCGCGCCCCTGCTCGCCCCGTCCTCGGAGGGTCTGTCGCCGATCGGGGCGATGCTGATCAAGCGCGGGCTGCGCAACGTCCTCGGCACCCTCCGACCGGATTTCTTCGCCCCGCCCGTGACCCGGCCGGCGAAGGTCCGGGGAGGGTTCCCGTTCCTGGTCGAGGTCGGCCTCGTCTACGGCGGCGCCCTGCCGGTCGACGAACCGGTCCAGATCCTCCGGTTCGCGAACCGGGTGCCGCTGCTGTTCCAGCAGGGCGCCTGCGCGATCACGACCGCGATCGGGTCGGTGGACTGGCGTCGCTACGGCCTCGAGCAGAAGGGAGGCTCCGGGATCCCCGTCGGCCCCGCCCTCCTCCTCGTCCACATCGCCTCCACGAAGGTCCCGTTCACGAGCGAGGCGAAGGAGGCGGTCGCCGAGGACCCCGAGATCGACCGCGAGCTCGTCCTCGCTCTCCAGGCCGCCGCCCGCCACCTCCGGACGCACCTGTCGCGAGCGAGCCGACGCGAGTTCGCCGGGGAGAAGTTCTCGATCATCCAGAAGATCCTCCCGAAGCTCGCCGAGAAGACGAGCCACCTGGTGGGCAAGCCCGTCCCGGATCTCACGCCCGTGGTCACGCGGATCATGGACGTCGTGCACGTCGAGACCGGCCTGACGCAGGAGGCGAAGACCCGACGCGTCCCGGTGACGGTCACGAACTACACCCCCCGGCCGAGGGTCGTCGAGCTGTTCCTCGAGGTCGCCCCCGAGCTGTTCGCCCGGGCGACGTTCGCCCCCGAGCCGGACGGGACCGAGCCCGCCCTCGGTCGCGCCTGGTGGACGCTGCCCAAGCTCCCCCCGAACGGGCGCTCGGAGCTCGCGGTGACGTTCGCGGCCCCGTGCGACGTCGACGCGGACGACCTCGACTGGTACGTCGCCGGGATCGACGAGGCCCGGCTGCTCGGCGCCGACCCGCTCCCCGGGGACTGGGACGTCCGGCTCCCGAGGACGGTCGTCGAGGCCGCCGAGGCGGCGGAGGGGGCCCCGGCCGGCGCGCCGGGCGAGGAGGAGGTGGACTACGATGCCGCCGAAGCGAGCGCGGGCGTCCGCGACGACGACTGACGCCCCGTCGGAGGAGCCCCGGGCCGACGCCCTCGCGCCGACGCTCGACCTCGCCCGGTCGATCTACGAGCAGCTCGACCGGGGGGAGATCCCCCGCATGCGGCTTCCCCTCCGGACGAAGCAGAACCTCTCGTTCCAGATGCGGGAGGGGGTCTGGCGTCTCGGCAAGGCGATGGGGACCCGGAGCGCGAGGAAGCTCGACGGGGCCCAGATGCTCCTGCGAACGTTCTACCTCGTCGACTTCATCAACGAGATGGCCCGCGACAAGAAGACGTCGACCCTGCGGGAGCTCTACTACATCAGCGAGGGCTGGGAGGAGGCGAAGTTCGGGAGCGAGGACGAGTCGAACCTCCTCATCGAGGACCTCGAGGTCCTCTGCTCGCGCCTGCGCGAGGATTTCCGGCTCCACCCCGAGGAGAACGGCGCCTCCGTGCTCGGGGACCTCACGATCAAGGAGCGGAACCGCAAGGGGATCGTGAAGACGATCAACTGCCGCGACGACGTCGGGGACGGCGGCTACGCGCTCCCGTTCGACGTCGAGGACGGGAAGATCGAGTTCGTGAAGACGAGCGCGAAGTTCGTCATCGCGATCGAGTGCGGCGGCATGGTCGACCGGCTCGCGGAGAACGGCTTCGACGAGCGGGAGAACGCGATCCTCCTCCACCTGAAGGGCCAGCCCGCACGCTCCACGAGGAGGTTCTTACGGCGGCTCTCCGACGAGCTGCACCTGCCCGTCGTCGTCTTCACCGACGGGGACCCCTGGTCGTTCCGGATCTTCGCGAGCGTCGCCTACGGGGCGATCAAGACCGCCCACCTCTCGAACTACCTCGCGACCCCCTCCGCCGAGTTCCTCGGCGTCACCGCCTCCGACATCGAGAACTACGAGCTCCCCTCGGACAAGCTCTCCGAGCAGGACGTCCGCGCCCTCGAGGCGGAGCGGACCGACCCCCGCTTCCAGACCGCCGAGTGGCGGAGCGAGATCGAGCTGATGCTCAAGAACGGCAAGAAGGCGGAGCAGCAGTCGCTCGCCAAGTACGGGCTCAACTACGTCACCGACCACTACCTTCCCGAGAAGCTCGCCGAGATGGGCGTGCGCTAGGCCTCCCGCCGGACGCGGCAAGATTTAACAGGGGGAACTCCTCCGGGGCCCCCGATGCCCGCCACGGCCGGTCAGCGGTACCTCGCGGAGTTCCTCGGCACGTTCGGGCTCCTCGTCTCGGTCACGGGGGCGGCCCTGTTCACGCTCAACATCCCGAGCGTCGACCTGACGACGCGCTACCTCATCATCGGGCTCGCGATCGCGGCCGGCCTCATCGGGCTCCTCTACGCCTTCGGGGACCTCTCGGGGGGTCACTTCAACCCGGCGGTGACGATCGGCGTGTGGGCCGCGGGCCGGATGCCCGCGCGCGACGTCGTGCCGTACATCCTCGCCCAGGTCGCGGGCGCGATCGTGGCGGTCGCCGCGCTCGCCGGGGTGGCCCATGGGTCCTCGACGTTGTGGGGGGCGGTGACGAATCGCACGGTGGCGTTCGCCTCCGAGGGGTACTCGGGCGGGAACTCGCCGTACTCGGTCGCGGTCGGCTCGGTGTTCCTGCTCGAGGTCATTCTGACGTTCCTGTTCGTCCAGGCGATCCTCTTCGCGACGCGCGAGGGCGGGGCCGCGAAGAACCTCGCCCCGGTGGGGATCGGCCTCACCCTGCTCATGATCCACCTCGTCAGCCTCCCCATCGATGGGACGTCCGTGAACCCGGCCCGGAGCTTCGCCCCCGCGCTCCTCTCGGCCGCCTTCAGCGCGGACCGCTGGGCGATCCAAGACGACTGGCTGTTCTGGGTGGCCCCGATCGTCGGGGCGCTGATCGCCGCGCTCGTCGAGCGCGTGCTCCGGCCCCGATTCCCCTAGGTGAGCCCGAGCGCCGCGAACCCCGGGGCGGTGAGGAGCTTCCCCGCGTACTCCGCGGGGGCGTAGACGAGGGAGCCCGGCGGGCCGCTCGCCCGGCGCCAGTCGATCCCCTGCTCCCGGAACTCGGTCGGCTCGGCGCCGACCTCGACCACCCTCTCCGTCGGGGCCATGGGGAGCCCGAGCCCGTCGCGGGCGACCCGAAGCGCGTCGGAGGTCGGGTCGAGGACGATCCAGGCGAACGGGACGGCGAGCCGGAGGTGCACGAGCCGCGGCCGGAACTGGCTCTCGCTCTCCGTCTCGGTGCGCGAGAAGACGGCGAACGGCACCCCGTCGACCGTGGCGAGCCGGTCGAACTGGAACGAGCGCTGCCGGAACTCGAGGACGTTCACCTCGAGGTCCGCGACCTCCAGCACGCGGGCGAGAAGGTCGGGGGCCAGATAACGACCCGACCTCGGGCGCGGCCCTCGAGGCAGCCTTATTAAGCGGGGCCTCTAGGCGCGCGCGTTCGGATGCCGTCGGAATGAAACGATCCTCCCGCGTCTGGAAGAAACGGGGCCACATGCGCTGGAAGTGGCGCAAGAAGCGGATGCGCCGACGCATGCGGGCCCAGAAGATGCGCAAGCAGTAGCGCGGGGCGGGACGCCGGGCCTACCAGCTCAGCCGGTCGAGGGTCCGCCGTTCCTTCGTGGCCTTCTTCCACGCGCGGTAGTGCTCGCGGCAGAGCGGCGCCCGGCGGCCCTTCTCGGGGAGCTCGGGGAAGACGCGCCGGGCCTCCGCGAGCGCGAGCCGCCGGGCGGACGGCGCGCCGCATCCCGGAACGAGGCACGGCTCGATCGCCTCCTCGGGAGGCGTCGCGGGGTCGTCGGCCGTCATGCCCGCACGCGGGCGGCGGCGAGCTCGGCGACCATGAGAGGGACCTCGTACGGGAACCGGGCCACGCGCGCCCCGGCGCCCTCGAGCGCGGCGACCTTCGAGTCGGCGGTCCCCTTGCCGCGGGAGATGATCGCCCCCGCGTGGCCCATCCGCTTGCCGGGCGGGGCGCTTCGGCCCGCGATGTACGCAACGACGGGTTTCGAGAAGCTCCGTCGGATGTACTCGGCCGCCTCCTCCTCCGCCGTCCCGCCGATCTCCCCGACCAGGACGAGGAGGTCCGTGTCGGGGTCGCTCTCGAAGAGGGGGAGCGCGTCGACGAACGACGTCCCCACGACCGGGTCGCCCCCGAGGCCGATGCACGTCGACTGGCCGAGGCCGTGCTCCTTGATCCCGTTCACGATCTCGTAGGTGAGGGTCCCGCTCCGGGAGATCACGCCGACGCGGCCCGGGCGGAAGACGACGTTCGGGATGATCCCGACCTTCGAGCCGCCGGGCGACGCGATCCCGGGGCAGTTCGGCCCGATGATCCGGGTCCCGCGCTCCCGCGCGTAGTGGTACATCACGAGCATGTCGTGGAACGGGATGTGCTCCGTCACGATCACCGCGAGCCGGATCCCCGCGTCGACCGCCTCGAGGAGCGCGTCCTTCGCGAACGGGGCCGGCACGAAGATGCAGCTCGCGTTCGCCCCCGTCGCGGAGACCGCGTCGCGGACGGAGTCGAACACCGGGACCTCCTCGACCCGGGTCCCGCCCTTGCCCGGCGTGACCCCGGCGACGACCTGGGTGCCGAACTCGCGCATCTGGCGAGTGTGCACCGTCCCCTGGTGTCCCGTGATCCCCTGGACGACGACCCGGGTCCCCCGGTCGACGAGGACGCTCATCGGCGCGCTCCCGCGGCCGCGATGACCGCCTCGGCCGACGCCCGAAGGTCGGGGACGGACGTGACCCCTGCGCCGCGGAGGAGCTCCACCCCCTCCTTCTCCCGGTTGCCGCGGATCCGCGCGACGAGCGGGAACCTCTCGCCCTCGGGGATCGCCTCGCGCGCCTCGATCAGGCCCTTCGCGACGGTGTCGCACCGGGTCACTCCGCCGAAGATGTTGAGAAAGACGGCCCGGGGCTTGGCCTTCGCCATCAGGAGGAACGCCTGGGCGACCTTCTTCGGATCGTCGGTCCCGCCCAGGTCGAGGAACACTCCGGGGTCCCCCCCGAGCTCCTTCAGCACGTCGAGCGTCGCCATCGTGAGGCCGGCCCCGTTCGCGATCACCCCGATCGTGCCGTCGAGCTGGACGAAGGCGATCTCCTCTTCGCGGGCGATCTCCTCGAGCGGGGTCCGGTCGTCCCGGACCTCGGCGTACTCCGGGTGGCGGAACGCGGCGTCGTCCTCGACGATCACCTTCGCGTCGAGCGCGACGAGGCGATCGCCCACGACGCCGAGCGGGTTGATCTCGACAAGCTCGGCATCCTCCCCCTCCCAGGCCTTCCAGAGCGAGCCCAGCAGGCGATCGAGCTGCTTCGCGAGATCCCCGTCGAGCCGGAGGCTGCGGGCGGCCCGGCGGCGCTGGTAGGCGACGAGCCCCGGGAACGGGTGGATCGGCTGGCGGTCGATCGCGTCGTCGGCGACCGACTCGATCTCCACCCCGCCCGACGAGCTCGTCATGAGGATCGGCTGGCGGGCGGTCCGGTCTAGGGCGAGGGCGAGGTAGAGCTCCCGACCGATCGAGAGCTTCTCCTCAAGCAGGACCTCCCGGACTCGCTCGCCCTTGAACTCGAGCCCGAGGATCGCGGTCGTGGCCGCCCGAGCCTCCTCCACCGTGTTCGCGAACCGGACCGCCCCTCCCTTGCCGCGCCCTCCGGCGAGGACCTGGGCCTTGACGACGCACGGGAGCGGTACGGCCCCCGAGCGGATCGCGCCCTCGACCTCGTCGGCCGACTTGACGACCTGCCCCTTCGGAGTCGGGAGCCCGTACTTCCGGAAAACGTCCTTTCCCCTCCACTCCGGGAGCTTCACCATGGTCGCGCCGGCGGCGCGGACCCTCGTCGGTCTCTTAACGGGCGCGGGCGGCGGCTCGGCGCGGCCCTCGACGGGGCCCCCGAAGGGTCTCCCGTCGGCGGGGGGGTGCGCGGGGCAGCGCTTCGAGCTCGCGCCCGAGGTCGTCGAGGATCTTTCCGGCGACCTCCGCCTTCGGGCCCCGGAGCCAACGACCCTTGTCCGCCCCGGGGATCACGAGAACCGCCGTCTCGGCGCCCCCCATGGTCGCGACGTCGTTCGCGATCACCCAGTCCGCCTTCGTCTCGGCCGCGAGCGCGCGCCCTTCCCGCTCCAGCTCGTCGGCGGCGGCCCCCGACAGGAGCTTGTAGGCGACGAGCAGCGCCGGCCGGGGCGCGAGCCGACGCAGCTCGGGCAGGACCTTCGGCGCCGGCAGGAGCTCGAGCGAGAGGGAGCTCCGGCCCTTCGACCGGATCTTCCCGGGCTGAGGGTCGAGGCGGAAGTCGGACAGCGCGGCGGGTACGAGGACCGCCGCGGACCGCGCGAGGTCCGAGCGCCGGCGCCGGGCGAGCTGGAGGAGGTCCGTCACGCTCCGCCAGCCGGTCACCGGCACCCAGGACGGTACGGGGACGGAGAGGGCCCCGGCCCAGAGCTCCACCGTCGCCCCGCGGTAGTACGCCTGGGAGGCGAGGGCGATCGCCGTCGCCCCGGAGCTCTCGTTCGTGATCGAGCGCACGTCGTCGATCGACTCCCGGGAGGCACCGCCGAGGATCGTCACGCGGCGGCCGGCCCACGGTCCGTGCGCCAGTCGGTGGAGGACGGCGGCGGCGACCTCGTCGGGCGCCGCGATCTTCTCCTCCCCCTCGGCCGACGGACCGAACAACACCCCCACCCCCCAGCCTTCGAGCCGCGCGAGGCTCTCGCGGACCGCCGGGTTCTGCCCCATCAGGGAGTGCATCGCCGGGACGAGGAGGATCGGGACGTTGCCTCCGAGGGCGACCGAGGCGCACGA
Source organism: Thermoplasmata archaeon (assembly GCA_030046135.1). GTDB lineage: Archaea > Thermoplasmatota > Thermoplasmata > Lutacidiplasmatales > UBA184 > Lutacidiplasma. The sequence continues at coordinate 8,179 of JASIEC010000108.1, forward strand.
GGTAACGGGAGTATCGTCGATGCCGTGGGCGATCTTCGAGACCGTGTTCGCCGTCGCCGGCGCGATGAGATAGAGGTCCGCCCGGCCCTCGCCGGGGCCCAGGAACGTGACATGCTCCACGTTCCCCGAGAGCCGCTCGACGGGCGGGTGACCGGTCGCGAACTCGAGCGCCTCGGGGGTGATGATCCGGCCCGCGTCGGGGCTCATGACGGCTCTCACGTCGGCGCCGTGGCGGATCAGCTCCCGCGCGATCTTCGGCACCTCGACCGCCGCGATGGACCCCGAGACGCCGAGCAGGATGCGCCGGCCCTCGAGAAGGCGGGAGGACCGCCCCCGGATCACGCGGCTCGGATGCATCGCTCGTTCCTCCCTGCCCGGGGACGCGATCTCCGGCCGCCCCGACGCTCCTCTCGAGGCGCGGCGGCATAAAGCCGCTAGGTTTCGGGGGTGCGATGACCAACGGCGTTCCGCGGCCGGGTGGAAGCGAGGCTCCCGACGGGCCCCCGGCTCCCTCCGCGAACAGAGCTCTCCCGATGGCACGATCCCTCCAGGTCGTACCGGAGACCCCCGCGCGGCCCCCGGCGGCCGACCCGCCGGCTCCCCGGAAAGTGGATCGGGGGGTCGTGCTGTTCGACCTCGACGGCACCCTGCTCGACGACCTTCGCCTCATCAGCGAGGTCGCGGCGGACGTGCTCCACACCGCGTTCGGCACTCCCGTCGACGAGGCCAGGATCCACTATCTCGCCACGACCGGCATGCCGTTCGAGGCGCAGCTCGCGCAGCTGTACCCCGAGGCGCCGGCGACCGAGCGGGCCGTCGCGGCCCGGACGTTCCACCAGAGGAAGATCACGGAGGCGTACGCCCGCGCGAAGCCGTTCCCCGAGGT
>JASIEC010000109.1 GCA_030046135.1 Thermoplasmata archaeon
GTCGACATTCTCCCGGCGGGAGGCGTTCGTCTGGAGCTCGATGTGGAACGGGAGGAAGGCGACCGGGATCGGTAGGGCGTCGGTGGCTCTCAGCTCGCGGGCGAGGTAGGGGAGGAGGGCGCTCCCGGTGCCCCCGCCGAGACCGGCGAGAAGGAAGACGAGCTCGAACCGGGAGAGGCGCCGAAGGAGCTCTTCCCGGCTGTCCTCTGCGGCGCGAAGGACGACGGCCCGATCCCCGGCGCTGCCACGGCCCCGGAGCTCGCGTTGGGCGAGAAGGATGCGTTCCTCAACGTGGAGCGACTCGAGGTGCTTTGCGTCGGTGTTGACCGCGATCGCCCGGGCGCCAGGGATTCCGAGGCTGACGAGGTCTTGGACCGCGTCCGAGCCCGCTCCGCCGAGGCCGACGACCGCAACCGACGGGGAGAGCGCGAGGCCGTGGAGGAACCCCTCGAGGTCGTCGTCGATCGGCATCGTGCGGTCGCCCGCTCAGCGGGACGAGGAGCCTTCGGCGGGGACGGCGTCGCCCTCGCGCCGGTGGAGCTTGCCCGGGGCCGCGATCTGGTCGATCCGGCTGCGGATGTACTCGCGGACCGCCGAGCGAACGGCGTCGTCCACGCTGACGGAGTTGCCCTCGCGGACAAACTCCTCGAGCTGCCGGTTGTCCTGCCGGGAGAGCTCGATCACGACCTTGCGGATGTGGTGCGGCGGGAGGTGGAGCTCGACGTACTGCTCAAGCCCCTCGCGGATCGTGTCGGAGATCGTTGGCGTCTCCTTGAGCCCCTGGATCTGCTTCAGCTTCTCGAGAAGCTCCTGCGGGATCCGAACGGTCACGCGCTCCGACGTGTCGGTCATAGACGTCAGACAACACCCGGTACTTTGTCTGACGATTGACATATGGGGTTCCCCCTATATGAAACACTCCTCGGCGAGTGGGTGCTCATCCGTTGGGGCGTGCGTCTCCAAGGGCTCGCCGTTCCCGAAGTATCAACCTGGGCCCTACCGTATCCGAGGACCGGGGCGGGGGACTTTCCTCGGGGCTATGGGAGTCGGCCCGCCCGGCCGCCGGAGAGTCCGTACTCGATCGGTCCCAGTCCGATCGCGGCCCGGAACCGGTTGACCGACGCCGGAGCCAGACCCTCGAAGTGGTTGTTGAACAGTCCAAATCCCTCCTGAACGTTGTCCTGGAACGCGTCCTGGAACCGGCGGGCCCACAGGTGGATCTCCTTCGAGCGATCCACCCGGACCTCGCCGTGCGTGGCGGCGGGGATCGTCTCGTGGTCCCCGATGAATCGCAGGTAGACGAAATCCGAAGTGACGGCCGGGGGCACGTCCACGTAGGTGAGACAGGACCACGCGAGGGCGATCCGTCGATCCCGGAGCATGCGCTGGAGCGTCTCGAAGCTCTCGCCGGTAAACCAGCCGGCGTCCCGAAGCTCCACGGCGTATCGCGGCCGCGGATCGAGCGCGCCGAGGATGTCGCGGAGGAACGCAGCGGCCCGGCCCGGCTTGACCCAGGGGGGGAATTGGAGCAGGATCGGTCCCAACTTCGGACCGAGGAGGAGCGAATTCGAAAGGAACGAAGCGATTTTCTCGCGGTCGACCGGCCGCTTCGGATCGAGGAGATCCCTCGGGAACTTGAGCGTGAACACGAACCCCTCGGGCGTCGCCGAGGCCCACCGACGAACGAGGAACGGGCCCGGATCCCGATAGTACGTCGAGTCGACCTCGACCGTGTCCCACCGCCGGGCGTACCACGCGAGGCGGTCGCGGTCCGGGAGCCCCTTCGGGTAGACCCGGCCCCACCACGCGTCGGAGGTCCACGAGGAACAGCCGAGGCGGATTCGAGGGGCGACCAAGCGATCCGTGAGCGGTCCCCGCGAGAAACCGTTTCCCCCGGGCGGCGGGGGCCCTCCCCCGGGGTCCACAACGCTATCCCGCGGGAACTCTCGAGGGGGTGTGCCTGGCACGATCGCCCCGCTGGAGTGGGATGCCGAAGAGGCCCGGCGACTCGGGCGCGACGCGGCGGAAGCGGCCGCCCGGTCCGCGGGCCTCGAGCCGGGGGAGATCGTCGCCCGGGTCGACGACGAGCTCGCCGCAGGTCGGCTCGGCGGTCGGCTCTTCCTGCTGGGAGGCAAGGCCTGGGGCGTCGCGTTCTGGGAGCCCCCCGGCCCGGTCGGTCTTTCCGTCGGGCCGCTGTGGATCGAGCGACCGGCCGCTTCGCCCCAGGGGTACCAAGAGTTCCTGTCCCTCGTTGAAGGGGAGGCCGGTCCGGTCGCGTTCGTCTCGGGGCCCCTCCCCGGGATTGACCCCGACTCGGAGACCCGAGTGATGTCGGCGCTGGGGTTCGCACGGTACGGCCGGATGGAGATGCGCTACCCAATTCGTCAGCGCGACGACTCCCTTCCCTCGGATCCTTCCGACGCCGCCGTTCGTGAGGTGACCCCCTCGGACGAGGCCGAGCTCGCGCGCCTGCACGCGAGCGCCTACCGCGGCCGATTCGACCGGTACCTGTTCCTCCAGCACTGGGACGAGTCGCGGGATTCCGCGGATCTCGTCCGGGACGTCTTCGCCGGCCGATGGGGCGAGTACCTCCCCTCGGGCTCGTGGGCGGTCGAGCGGGCGGGGAGACTCGTCGCCGCGACGCTCGCCTCCCGCCGGCCCCGGGGCGTTCTCATCCTCGAGGTGATGGTCGATCCCGAGACCCAGGGCCAGGGCCTCGGGCGGTCGGTCCTCGGAGCGTCGATCCGGTCGCT
>JASIEC010000110.1 GCA_030046135.1 Thermoplasmata archaeon
GTGCTCGCCCCGTCATGCGCGCCGCTCCGGCGACCCGCCGACGGCCGGATCGTGGGGTTCCCCGGACCGGCTCCCGACCGACGCTCGCCCAAAGCCGCTGACCCGGAGCATCGGTCCGGCCTCCCGGCCCCCCCAGCGCGGTCCGGCTTATTTCGCCGACTCACCGGCGGCGCGGGGACCGCTACCGGGGAGGCGGCGTCGGCGCGATCGACGGACCCTCGCCCAGGAGTCGCCGTGCGGCACGGTCGTAGCTCAGCTTCAGGGAGACGAGGGCCAGCGCGAGGATCAGAGTGATCCCGTTCGCGAAGATGATCGGAAGGGAACGGACCAGCAGACCGTAGATCAACCACGTGCCCGTCCCGACCGAGAAGACGAGGAACGTGGTGAGAGAGATCTCCGCGGCGCTCTTGAGGCGGTGGACGCGTACGACCTGCGGGACGAACGCGGCCGTCGTGCAGACCGCGGCGACGGACCCGACGGCGGTGATCGTCCACGGCGGGAGGACCATCGCGCGCGTGGGACCTCCGAGGGGATGACCCTGTCGCTTCGTGCGGACTCGGCGGGCCCGGCCGTGCGGGAACCTCGGCTCGGGAGCATCCCCGCCGGGGCGGCTCCCGGTCTACGACCCGAGGTCGAAGCGCCGAGACGGGCGACCGCCTACACGAAGAGGTCCTCGAGAGGATTGTTCATCTCCCGGAGTTCCCGAAGCCGCACCCCGTGGGACTCGAGGTCGCGCAGCAGGGCTGGGACGCCTTCCGGTCCGGGGAGCTCTCGGAGATAGTACTCTCCCTCTCGGGCCCAGCCCGCCACGTACTCCGACGGTTCGAGGAGGCGGACCCCGACCACGAAGTGGGACCCCCGAAGGTTCTCGAGACGGTCGAACAGCGCGAGGCGTCCGTCCTTGAGCGCGAGGACGTAGCGCCCGATCTCCCGCGCTTCGAACAGGTTGTGGGAGGAGTAGAGCACGATCTTCTCCCGACCGAGCTCGAGGATGATCGATCGGATCTCCCGGGCGACCTTGGGGTCGAGGTTCGCGGTCGGCTCGTCGAGAAGGTAGATCGCGCGATCCTGGAGGAAGACGCGGGCGACCGAGGCCCGCTTCCTCTGCCCCGCGCTCAGCTGCGAGAGGAACCGGTCCGCGAACTCTCGGAGGGCGAGGAGGTCGAGCACGCGATCGACGTCGCCGGGGGAGGCTCCCTCCACCCGGGCGTACAGCCGGAGCGCCTCCCGGACCGTGAGCCCGTCCGGCATGCCGTCGGCGTGCGAGAGGTAGTGGAGGCGGTTCCGAGCGCGAGGGCGGTCGATCGGCTCGCCGTCGATCCGGACGGTGCCCTGGTACGGACGCAGGATCCCCGACAAGGTCCGGAAGAGCGTGGTCTTGCCCGCGCCGTTCGGCCCGAGGACCACGTAGATCCCGGGCCGGTCGACGTCGAACGTGATCTCCCGAAGGACCCGGGCCCCGAGGTACCCTGCGGAGACCGACTCGCAGGAGAGGCTCACGCCTCCGCCCCGCTCCGTCGCGTGGAGTCCGGGCGGCGATCCCCCCGCGGCCATTCTCCGGTTCGGTCTCCGCTCAGGCGGGCGACAGCAGTCGCTCGTGCCGGAGGAATCGATCGATCATCGCGAGGAGGACGACCACGAACACGGCGACGAATGCCATCGCCGCCACCCCGATGCTGTAGAAGGTGACGGTGGAGGTGGTGACCCCCGAGGCGCCGAGCCCGGCCACGATCAGGAGGGTGCCGACCGGCGGCAGGATCCCGATGAACGGGGCGAGCCCGATGGGACTGTTGAGGCCCACGCGAGGGGAGGAGAGAGCGGACCAGTACATCCCCACCGTCGTCGCGAACGCGCTGGCCGCATAGCTCATCGGCACGGTGTACAGGCCGAGCGCGACGGCGAGGCCCGTCGTGAGCGCGTGACCCCGGGCGAGGTACACCCCGAGTCCCGCGCCGAGCCCGACCCCGACGACGATCGACACCAGCGCAAGGCTCGAGACCAGGAAGTTGACGAACAGCTGGCGCGGGGTGAGCCCGTAGGCCATCAGGTACTCGAGCGTTCCCTTGAGACGGTCGCTCGAGAAGACGGCCAGCCCTCCCATCGACCCGACGGACGCGAAGATGGGGAGGATCAGGGGATACGAGGACGGGAACGCCGACCCGGCGCTGAAGTTGAGGGCGACCCCGAGGAGCGCGGAGAGCGCCGTTCCGTAGACGAGGAAGAAGCGGCCGAGGGTCGTCGCCCGCCGGAAGGTGATCCCCACCAAGGAGGGGGGCCCGGCCGGTGACGGGGTTCCCGCAATCATCGGGGGGATTCATGGAGCCGAGCGAATAAGTCGGTCGCGGTGGGCGCGCCCCGGCCCGGGGACGGGCTACGCTCGCCCCGGTTCGGACCGCCGGGCGGGGAGCGACGAGTCCGTCGCGAGGGTGAAGGCGAGGGCGATCAGCGCGATCGCGGCGGCGACGGGGAAGAGGCTTCGAGGGCCGAACGTCGCGTAGACCACGCCCAGCAGCAGGGGGCCGAGGACGGAGCCGAGGTCCTCGAACGATCCGAACACCCCGACTCCGGTCCCTTGGTCCCCCGGCAAGGTACGGGAGAGAGCCATCGGAAGGAGAGAGACCCCGAGCCACCCCGCCCCGATGGCGAGGACCAGGGTCGCGACGACCATGTCGAGGGAGGTCGACGAGAGCCAGGTCCCGGCCGCGCCGGCCATCAAGAGGAGGAAGCCGAGCGGCACGGTCCGGCGCGCACCCCAGCGGTCGGCAAGCCCTCCGACCAGCAACCCGGTCAGGAGCGCCACGCCTCGCGCCGCCCCGATGATGTACCCGGTCGCCTCGATCGTCACGTGGAACAGACCGATCGAGTAGTACTGGAGGAAGTTCGTCACCAGGGTGTAGACCATGAAGTAGAGCACCACGAGCGCCGACGCGCGGACGAACTGCCGCTCGAACAGGGAACGGAGGGAGCCCCGGCCCCGGGAACGCTCCCGCGGGAGCGGGACGGTGTGCCACGGGACCAGCACGAGGGGGAGCGTCGAGAGAACGAAGACGGCGGTCCCGACATAGAGGTTCAGCCAGAAGCCCCCGAGCAGGTAGAGGACGGGCCCGACCGACGTCCCGACACTGAGACCGATCCCCAGGAACAGGCCGAGGCGCCCGAGGCCGTGGCCGGCCTTCCCGGGGCCCAGGGCGTTCATCCCCAGCCATCGCATGAGCGGGGTGCTGTAGACGACGAGCATCCCGTACACTCCGAGCAGGAGCGCGAAGACCCCGAAGGAACGAGCGAACCCGAGCGCGAGCATGGCGAGAACGGTCGCCGTTCCCAGCGTGGCGAGCGACCGGAACGAACCGAGGCGGAACGCGAGGTAGCCCCACAGGCTCTCCGTCGCGAGGGTCCCGAGAGCGTAGGCCGCGAGCGCGATCCCGTACTCGACGACGGATAGGTGCAGCTGCTCGAAACGGAACGGGAGCACCACCAGGATGAGCGCGTACGCGGCCCAGGTGCCGAGGCTCGCGAGGTACACCGAGAGGACGACCCGTCTCTCCGCGGCCACGAGGGGCACGAGCGGCCCACGCTCGGCCGAAGAAAGCGTTGCCCGCGAACGTCGTGGGCCGGGACCGCCACGCTCCGTCGGCCGGGCCGCCTCGGCCGCCCGCCCCCGGCGTCCGCCTTCTTCAGGCGAACGGGTCCGGGTCGTCCACCGGTTCCGAGTCGGGTTCGTCGGGGGGCTCGTGCCGGACTCGGAGGTACCACGCGATCCCGAGGATCGTCACCACCGCTCCGATCCCGAGAAGGGACGAGCCGAACAGAAGGTCCGGGAGACGCGCTGACGCGCGGTGCGCGCCGAGGAGGACGACCCCGCCCCCGCCGGTGATCACAACCCCCGTCAGGATCACCAGCTGGGCCAGCGGTTTCGAACCCGCGTTCCGCCAGAGCGGCACCGCCCACGTGACGGCCATGAGAGCGCGGCCCGACACAATGAGGGGCCGCGCCTACAAAAGCGATCAACGCCGGCGCGAGAGCATCGTGCGGGCCCTCGTGCCCTCCGAGACCGCGGCGCCTCGAGCGGGACAAGGACGGCGCGCCGGCGCCGATGAGAAGGAGGATCTAGCTCATCGAAGGTCCCTCTTCCAGCCCCGAGGGACCTTGGAGGAATACGCGACCCGGTCGGCGCCCACGAACTCCGCGAGCCGGTCGATCGTCGCCCCGAGCTCGGCCGCGACCGTGCGATCGAGGGGGGCTCCGGGCTCGGCGTGGACCGAGTTGATCACGAGCTCTCCGCGCTCCCGGTCGAGCCGGGGATCGATCCGGCCGATCAGCCGCTCCCCCCAGAGGATGGGAAGGACGTACGTTCCGAACCTGCGCTTCTCCTCCGGAAGGAACTGCTCTCGAACGTAGTGGAAGCCGAAGACCCGCTCCGTCCGGGAGGTGCTGCAGATCAGGTTGTCAAACGGCGGGAGCAGAGAGAGTCGGGGGTGCCACCGGGCTCCTCCGATCGAGTCGAGGAGGGGGACGTCGAGCTTGTGGATGTATCGCTCGTCTCGGGACCCGAGCTCCGGGACCGCGACCCGGTGGATCGTCCCCTCCTCTTTGAGCCGAGCCAGGGCGGCGCGCAGGTGGCTGTAGCGGCCGCGGACGAAGTAGTAGGTGATCTCGGACGGAGTGGCCGTCCCGAGGGCGCGCAGGGCCCTCTGCGCCGCCCGGCGCTCGAACCCCTCCTCGGAAACCTCCTCCCGGTCCACCCAGCTCGGAAGGAACGGCCTGGCGAGGCCCCAGAGGTTCTGGTTTCCCCGATGCCCGACGACCATCACGTCGCCCGTCATCAGGAGATGGAACAGCATGTGCGAGACGTCGCTCCCGGGGGTCCACTCCCCGTCGTCCGTCCTCGTCCGGGCGTGGTCCTCGAACTCGTCCAGCCGGAGAGGACCGCTGCGGAGCTCCCGGAGGAGTTTGCGGCGCAGGTCGCCATGGCGCGCGAGGAACTTCTGGGCCTGAGTCCGCTGGGAGCCCCACGAGCTCGACAGTGACTCGGGATACCGTGCCATCAGCGAGCGAAACAGCGGGTAGTCCTCGGTGAGCACGATCGACGCCAGCGGCGTCCAGTGCTCGAAGAGCCGCTTCTCCTCCCAGAGGAGCTTCTCGAGGTCCGGCAGTCGGAAGCGGCCGAGGCGGCTCCAGAGAGAGAGGACGTGGGAAGGCGCGACGATGCTCACCGGATCCCACTGGACGTAGGCGAGGTCCCGGACCACGTCGACGATCGCGCTCGGAGTCACGCGGGCCGGGAGCTTGCCCGCCAGGTGTTGCTTCGAGACCGCGAGGCGTCGGACGGTCTCGAGTGACGCGGTGAGCGGGGCTCGGCTCATCGTGCACCCCGCGCGTCCAGGTGGCCTGACGTGGGCGCTGGACCCGAACGCGGCCGGGGCTCGGGGACGCGCACGGTCGCCGCGCAGTCAGGGCGGGGGAATAACCTCCCCCAACAGCAGCCGGACGGCGTGAACCCCGGGAACCCTTCGTCGCCCGTTCCGGGGCCGTGCCTCTGTCCGAAGCGCTCGGCGGGCTCGCCCACCTTCAGCAGCCTCCGCGACGCGGGGAGCTCGGTCGCCTTGCCCGCTCCATCGAGCCCGTCATGTAGATACACCGGTCCATGCTGCGCCCGGGCGATTCGCCGTGAATGGGACCGACCTACTCCCCATCATCGTCCCGGTCGCGCTCGCCGCGGTGTTGCTCGTCGGAAGCTATGTCCTATCGAGCCGGGTCTCGCGATGGCTCAAGGCACGCGGAGCCCCCCCGGCCGCGGCGCGGGGAGCCACGTTCGTGATCTCGCTGACCGGCGTGCTCCTCGCCGGCGCGGTCCTCTTCGTGGCGTTCGGGCCCCTCACGGTGACCGTCGGCCTCACGCTCTCCGCCGTGGTCGGGCTCGCCGCGACCCTCGCCCTCCAAACGACGATCGGCAACGTGATCGCCGGGTTCATCCTCCTGCGCGATCGAATGCTTCGCCAGGGTGACGAGATCCAGATCGGCGGCGTCCGCGGGACGGTGGTGCGCTTTGGGCTCGTGACAACGTGGATCCGCGCGGAGGACGGGAGCCTCGCCCTGACGAGCAACTCGAATCTGCTCAGCGGCCCGCTGGTGAACCGGAGCGCGGCGAATCGCCTGAAGGGCGACTACTGAGCCTCGCTCGAGCCCCTCGGACGATCGACCGGGTTCCCGGCGGCCCCGCGGTGACCGTTCCAGCCCCGCCACCTCCCCGGGCCCGGGGAACCCAGTTGTGACGGTCCATCCGGACCCGAGGGCCGCGGAATGTCACGCCTTCGACCTCGAGCCGAAGTCGCTGTTCGAATCCCCTCGCACCGGGGAGGGCGATCCGTCCCCCGGCGCCCACGACGCGGTGCCAGGGAAGCTCCTCTCCGCTCTGGAGCGCCCACACGGTGAGCCGGGGTGCG
>JASIEC010000015.1 GCA_030046135.1 Thermoplasmata archaeon
AGCTGGTCCAGGGTGGACGTCTGCCGCATGTAACTTGAAGGAAGTGGCACGACATAAGCGATGGGGGATGAGAAGTGGACACATGTCCACTCTTCTCCGGTGAAGGTTGAAGTAGCGCGAGACGGTCGGGCCTCCCGGGGGCGGCGACGTGGCGTCGAAGGGGCGGGGGGCACCGGCGAGCGGCGAAGCGACGATCGAGCAGCTGAAGTCGGAGAAGGTCCGCTGGGTCCAGCTGTTCTACACCGACGTCTTCGGGGGCTTCAACCAGGTCGACGTGCCGCTCGGGGCCCTCGAGCCCGAGATGTTCCGCACGGGCGTCCCCAAGCTCGACGGCTCGTCGGTCCGCGGGTTCCGCGAGATCTTCGAGTCGGACATGCTCCTCGTCCCCGACGCCTCGACGCAGGCGACGATCCCCTGGAACCCCGACGCCGGGAAGACGGTCCGGTTCATCTGCGACGTGCGGCTCGGCGGCTCGAAGGAGACGTACGAGCACGACCCCCGGGGCGTGGCGCGGTCGGTCGAGCGGGTCCTCGCCGACGCGGGGTACGACCGCTCGTACTGGGGTCCCGAGGTCGAGTTCTTCGTCTTCGACCAGGTCCAGCTCCTCCCGTCGTACGACGGGGTCCGCGACGCGTGGGCGGGGGCGGGCTACCTGATCCACTCCTCCGAGTCCCCCTGGGCTCCCGGGAACTCCCACCCGACGGTCCGGTTCAAGGAAGGGTACCACCGCACGCCCCCGGTCGACTCGCTCGTCGGCCTGCGCGCGGAGGTCTGCAACATCCTCGCGGACGATTTCCACCTCACGCTCGACGCGCACCACCACGAGGTCGCGACCGCGAGCCAGTCGGAGATCAACCTCCGGTTCGACGAGCTCGTCCCGATGGCCGACCACGTCCAGGACCTCCGGTACGTCCTCAAGAACGTCGCCCACCGACACGGCAAGATCGCCTGCCTGATGCCGAAGCCGATCTACGGCGACAACGGGATCGGGATGCACACGAACCAGTCGCTCTGGACGAAGGGAGAGAACCGGTTCTACGACGCGAACGACCCGTACGCGGAGGTGAGCCAGCTCTGCCGGTACTACATCGGCGGGCTCCTCGAGCACGCCCGGGCGCTCTGCGCGATCACGAACCCGACCACGAACTCCTACCGCCGCCTCGTCCCCGGCTACGAGGCGCCCGTCTTCATCGCCTGGAGCAAGGCGAACCGGTCGGCGAACGTCCGGATCCCGTTCTACCACAAGGGGCGCCCCGCGGCGAAGCGGGTCGAGTACCGCACCCCCGACTCGGCCGCGAACATCTACCTCACCGAAGCCGCGCTCGCGCTCGCCGGGCTCGACGGGATCCGGCGGAAGATCGAGCCTCCGCCCCCCGTCGACGAGAACATCTACCGGCTCACCCCGGCGCAGCGGAAGCAGCGCCAGATCCGGGAGCTCCCCGGGTCGCTCGGCGAGGCGCTCGAGTGCCTCTCCTCGGACCGCGAGTTCCTGAAGCCCGCGTTCGCCCCGTCCCTCGTCGACACGTACCTCGAGGCGAAGCGCGAGGAGCAGCTCGAGCTCAACCTCCGACCGCACCCGTACGAGTTCTACCGGTACCTCGACGTCTAGCGGGAGCGAGCCCGGCCCCGTCCCCGGAGCCCCGAGCGTGAGCGGCGCGACCCTCTTCCAGGGGGGTCGGGTGTTCACCGGCCGCCGCCACGCGGAAGCGCTCCTCGTCGAGGACAGAACGGTCGTCGCCGCCGGCGGCCGAGAGGAGGTCCTGCGACAGGCCCCCACGGGCGTCGAGCGGCGCTCGCTGGAGGGTTCCCTCGTCATCCCAGGGCTCGTTGACGCGCACCTCCACGTCGCCGAGCTCGCCCGCACGTGGGAGGGCCTCGATCTGGCCGGCGCGAGCTCGATTGACGATCTCCTTCGGAAGGTCTGGCACTGGGGGGAGTCGTCGCGGACCGGCCCGATCGTCGGCCGGGGATTCGACCCCGAGCGGTTCCCGGACCGGAGGTGGCCGACCGTCCGAGAGCTCGACGCGATCGAACCGGACCGTCCGGTCGTCCTCTACCACGCGAGCGGGCACGCGGCCGCCGTCAACTCGCCGGTCCTACGACGGACGATCGGGTCCTCCACGGGGTCGGGGCCCGCCCCCGGACGGGTCGGGACGTTCCCCGACGGGACTCCGAACGGACTGCTGTACGAGGAGGCGCTCGAGCGGATCGCGGCCGTTCGGGAGGAGGGATCGCCGATGACCGCCGAGTCCCTCGAACGGACCCTCTCCCGGCTCGTGGGGATGGGGCTCGTCGCGGTCGGGGCGATGAGCCTCGCCCCGGAGGAGGCTCGGGGACTCCGGGCGCTCGCCGCCGACGGTCGAGTACCGATCACCGTCCGGGGGTACCTTCGCCTCGGCCGCTTGGACGAGTTCAGCCGAGGAGACCTGGGGGCTCCGGGCGAGAGATTTCAGATCGTGGGGGCGAAGGCGTTCCTCGACGGGGCGTTCGGGCCTCGGACGGCCGCGCTCGCCTCGCCGTACGACGACGATCCATCAACCTCGGGACTCGACGTCGGGACCGACGACGAGCTCGCCGAGGCGATCGATCGGGCGGCCCGGGCCGGGCTCGCCCCTGCCCTTCACGCGATCGGCGACCGGGCGGTCGAGCGGGCCTCCCGACTCCTCGGCGCGCGGAAGCACGGGGCCGACGGGCCGGGGCGCATCGAGCATGCCTCCCTGACGCCCCCCGGCCTGCTGCCGGCCCTCGCCGCCGCCCGCCCGACCCTCGTCGTTCAGCCGGGATTCGTCTGGAGCGACCGGTGGCTCCCCGAGCGCTTGGGCCGGGAGCGCGCGCGGAGCGCCTACGCGTTCCGGACCCTCCGAAGCCGTGGAAGCCGCCTCGCCGGCTCGAGCGACGCGCCGTACGATCCCCCGGATCCGTGGCGCGGCCTCAGGGCGACGGTCGCGCGGCGCGCCCCGGACGGGGGGTCCGCGAGCCCGGATCCCGGCGAGGCCCTCCCGATCGAGGAGGCGATCGCTCTCTACACGTCGGAGGCCCGGGCGGCGCTCGGCCTTCCCGGCGGCACGCTCGAACCGGGGAATCCCGCCGACCTCCTCGTCCTGTCGGCCCGCTCCCTCGCCGAAGCGCTCGCCCGGGGCGCGAGCGCGGTGCGAGAG
>JASIEC010000111.1 GCA_030046135.1 Thermoplasmata archaeon
GTGGCAGCTCGCGCCGGGGCCCACCCTGAGAGGAGCTCTCCCGCGGTGGTCCCGGCCGCCATGGATCGGCGCGAGCCGTCTGGGAGTTCTGCGGTCACCGAGTCGTCCGGCATCGCTTGCGACTCCCCGTTCAACCTCCCCCCGCCAAAACGGTGGCGGCCTGACGCCCCACCGGCGGGGGTACTCTCGATCGTACGCCCTCGGTCCCGCGCCCGCCCCGAGCGCGGGCTCGACCGACCCGTCCGAGGCGACCACCGACCGATCGCGCCGCCGCCGGTGCTTATGGAGGCTGTGCCATCGCAGGAACTCGGTCCCGCGCTCCGGTCGGCCCCAGGAATGTCCTAGGGGAAAGGTCGTCGGAAGAGGTTGGGAGGGTCTCCCCGGTTGGAGAGACCCGCCCCGATCCGGTCGTGGCGGAGGGACTCTCTACCTCCTCGGATTGAACGACACCGCGACCGACGTCGCGGCCCCGTCCACCGTGAGCCTCGGGGGCGTCCCGTGCGAGGTGTAGCCGGCCTCCGCCCCGATCCGATAGCTGTAGGTGTCGTTCGTCAGGTGGAAGACGATCGGGTCGCCCGCCGCGCTCGTCTCCGTGACCCCGTGGATCGTCACCGACCAGGTCCCCGTCGAGAGGCCGATCTCGGTGAACGTCACGGTGTACGGGTAGGCGAACGTCAGCGCCACCGTCGTGCTCGAGGCGAGGTCGAGGTCCTCCGTGACCCCGCCGGTCAGGTTCACGGTCGAGCGGGCGATCTTCCCCGTGATCGTCTGGCCGGTGAGCGGAGAGACGACCGAGTAGGAGTACTCCCCCGGCGTGAGGGCAGGGAACTTGACGGACCGCCCGTCCGAGCAGAGGCTCAGTCCCTCCACCTCGACGCACCAGTTCTGGGTGAGCGGGAGCCCCTTCTCCGTGAACGTCAGGACGGCCGTCCGGCCGTGCGAGAACGCCACGTCCACGACCGCCGCGCTACCGCAGACGATCACCGTCAGTCCGGCGTTCGTCGTGCACCGGTCCGCGAAGACGCCCGACGCGACGTCGTAGCCGGACGGTCCCAGGACGAGGTAGTTGTACGTCCCGTTCGACAGGTGGAACACGAGCGAGGTCGCCGAGTCCGTCGACAGAAGCTCCCCGTCCACCTCGACCGACCAGCCGTGGCGCGCAAGCTGCGACGACGGAAGGCCGCTCTCCGTGAACGTGATCGCGTACGTGACCAGCGCGTACTCGACCGAGACCGACGTGGGGGCCCCGACGACGGAGAACCCGCCGCGGGCCGCCGCGTACGACGCGTTCCCCGACGAGAGGGTGTACGTGTACGTCCCGTTCGTGAGGACCAGGTCGATCGACGTCGCCGACGTCGTGTTGTTCGCCACTTCGAAGCCGTCCGAGTTGAACACCTGGATGTCCCAGGAGGTCCCCGACGGAAGCCCGCTCTCCGTGACCGTCACGCCGAACAGGCCGGTCGTCAGCGGAGCGTAGTCGCCGCCCGGGTAGATCCAGGGTCCGTAGCCCAGGTACGTCGTCCCGTTCTCGTCGTAGGGAAGCATTCCGTAGGGATTGTCGGCCCCGTTGTACGGGTTCACGACGATCCCGTAGTCCCACCAGTAGTTCCCGCCCTGCGTCGACGTGCCGAGGATGCTCCCCGTGAGCGGCTCTCCCGGGAAGCCGGGCGCGTAGTTGACGACCGACGCCGCCTCCGGCGTGATGTTGAACGTGTTCGGGAAGAACTCGATTGTCCCGGAGTAGAGGTTCTCGATGATCAGCCACGCGGTGGTCGGGGTTAGGAACGCGTTGTTGTAGATGGTGTTGTTCGGGCCCGCGAGCTCGAGGCCGAGGCCCAGGTAGAATGGCAGCGGGGTGCACAGCGCTTCGATCCCAGCGGTCGGGGCGTGCAGGCACGCCGTCGTCGGGGCGAGGAACGTAGTCTCAAACGTGTTCCCCCAGACCGTGTAGTTGTCCCCGCCCACGTTGAGCGGAGGCGCAAAGAAGTTCGACCCCGAGAAGATCAGGAGCCCCTGGCTCCCGCCGCTCACGAACGTGTTCCCCGCGATCAGGTTGTTGGAGCCCTCGTAGAAGATCACGTTGAACGTGTCGAACACCGCCGGGTAGAACACGTCCTCGCCGAACCAGCCCGAGATGGCGGTCGCGTTGAGGAGGCCCACGTTCGAGTCGTTCCAGAACCAGTACTGGAGGTCGTTGTGCGCCGGCAGGTACGATCCTGGGAACTGGAACGTGTTCGTCGTCGTGCTGAACGAGGGCGGGTTCACGAACTCGGTCGTCACGTTCGTGCCGTAGAGGAACACGGCCGGATACGCCGGGAACGCGTAGTCGTTGTAGACGCCGAAGTCGGGGCCGATCGGCGCGGACTGAGTGTTCGGCATGATGTACGGCGCGATCGCCGTGCCGAGCCCTGAGACCGCGAGCGTGGCGACGTCCGAGTTGTTGAACGCCCAGAGCGGCGTGTAGATTCCGGCCGCCGGATCCGGCGAGAGCGCCACGACCACCGTCGTCGGGCCGGTGACGTTGATGACCGTCGTCGCGGACGTGAAGTCCGACAGCTCGGAGAGGACCGTGTAGACCCCGGGCGTGAGGTAGAGGGTGTTCGTGAACGCCTCGGGGGCGACGGCCGGCTCGTTGTCGGTGAAGTTCACCGACGCGCCGGTCGTGTTCACGATGTTGAACGCGTTCGCCGGGGTGACCGACAGGGTGACCGGGTACGATCCCTCGGGAGCGCTCGCGTTCCACAGGCCGGTGAGGACCGACGGCCCGGTCGTCAGGGTGGCATACGTCGGCAGGCCCGCCGGGCCGCCGGGGGCGTTGCTCCACGCGATGCTCGCGCCCGTGACCGTCTCGCCGGTCTCGCTGCCGAAGTCAAACGCCGACGGGACCGACTGGTACGAGGTGCTCGTCGCGTTCCACGTCGCGAGCCCCATCGTCGCGTCGGCGTCGAAGAGGGTCGCCTGGCTGCCGCCGCCGGGCCCGCCGAGCGTCAGCTCGAGGTCCTCGGGGAGGCCGATCGGGCTGTACTGCTGGCCGTTGATCGTGTAGTTCGACGGCACGGTGAGCGGGGTGCCCCCCAGCGCGGTCGAGTTGAAGACGACCCAGTCGTAGGGGTAGGTGAAGTTCTCACTCGGATACGTCGAGCTGTTCAGCTGGATGGTGAAGCTCACGTTGTTGCGACCGTTCGTGATCGTGTTGTTCATCCAGAACGTGAGGTTGAACGGATAGTAGACGGGGAACGGGATCACCGCCTCGTGGTAGTAGTACTCGGTCCCGACCTGGACCCCGCCCGGCGCGTGCGAATAGAAGACGTTCGTGGAGAGCGGTCCGCCCGAGAAGTTCCAGACGTTCGAGTCGAGGTACATGAAGTGGGTCTGGGGGAAGAAGCCGAGGACGTCCTGGGTCCAGAACGTGTAGTTGTCGACGCCGAACAACGTGATGTTCGTCGTGACGGCGTTCAGCTGGATCCCGTAGCCGTCCGGCGAGCTGTCGACCAAGTTCATCGGCTCGATCCCGGTCGAGTTCATGTCGACGGATCCCCGCACGCTGGTGGTGTTCTGGACCGTCCCGATCACGGTGTCCCCGGGCCCTGCGCTCAGGCCGAGGTCCGAGAGCCCCATGGGGGCCGGGTTGCCGTTGTAGAGGGGTGTGATCACGCCGGTCGCCTTCGCGGAGGCGATCTGGGCGGGCGACGCCGAGGGCCGGGGGACAAAGACGACCTGCGGGCTGATCCCCGCGGCCTTGGTCGCCGCGAGCGCCGAGCTGGCCATCTCCGCACCCAGGTTCTCCGCCGGGGCGGCGACGACCGGGCTCGAGGCCCCCGTGGAAACGACGCTCGGCGCGGCCGTCGCCGGCGCCGCGTGATCGGCGCCGGCGGTCATCGCCGCCGGGGCCCCGAACACTCCCCCGAACGCGAAACCCACAACCATCAACGCGGTCACCGCTAGCAACCCCACCCGAGTTCGCATGCGTGGCTCTGACATGGGTAGCGGCGGGGACGGAGACTCGTTGCTTAAATGTTGCTGTATAACCTTCCCGCTGACTCCTGGGCCCGGCACCCCCACGGGCGATCCACACAGGTCGTTCGGGCTCCCGATGCTGACAGCGTCGTTCGCCAGCCGCCCGCGCAGTCTGTCTGCCCATCTCCTGAGGGTACGTCAGGGCCGGGCCCTTCCGACGGCCCTACCGTCTGCGCCCTGTCCGACCTCACCGTGTGCTTCCCCTCGGCTCCTCTTCGGTCCTACACCGAACAGGCGCTCACCCGTCGATCGGCATCCAGGACAGCGTGCAAGGAGCCTACGGCAAGCCCTGAGCGCGCAATCCGACCGGCCCCTACTGTCGCACCCCGCAGTGAGGGCAGGCGACGGGAGTGCCCTCGAGCAGGCCCCCGCAATACCGGCACCGAGAAGGACCCACGACTATCCGGGGCGTGCTGGCGAGTTTCCGGCCCGCCACGCCGGCCGCAAGTGCGAGCAACGCGGGGAGAATCGCCCAGAGCACGAATCCCTTGACGATCAGGGTAATGGCGACCGCCGCAAGGACGGCCCCCGCGGCGTATGCCGCGTACGGAGAGCGGCCGATACCGGCAAACAGCGCCAGGCCAGGACCACTTGGTAGGCCGGCCTGGTTCTGGGACATGCCGCCCCCTTGGGGAAGCAATCCAACGGTATATCACGTCCTGCACTTTCCCGTCTGTCTGGGGACGCCGGCAGGGGTTCCCGAGAGCGAAGGCCGTCGCGGGGGCCCTTCGACCGTGCGTGGTCGGTCGAGAGCCGACGAAGAAGGTGTACCCGCCCCGCCGTGGAGGCGAATCCACCCCGACCTAGCGACGCTTGGCGCCTTGGCGGGCGTAAGGTCCGCCCCGCACGATCTCCGGTGGACCTTTGGGCCCGGCTGCCTTAGCTGGAACGGAGCCGGTCTCAACGAGACTCGGTCACTCTACGGTCACGCCTCGACGGAAATGAGCCTCGACCACGGCGGGCTCTTTCCAACACGATGACGGCCGCCGTTGAGTCGCTCGACGGCACGCGTCGTCCGCTCGCCCCATCCATTGGGCGACCGCGAACCCATCCCGAGAGGTAGGCCCCTGACGTGCGCTCAGCTCGCCCATCACTCCTCACCGAGTCAGCTGGTTCTAGGTCTCATCATCGCGCAGCGGGGCCTCGGGGTCGGATCGCAAGGGAGGAGGCGGGGCCGGCTGGGAGAGGCCCGGGATCTCATCCAGGTGGAAGATTCCCCCGGCCGCCCCGGACGCCAGGAGTCGGTTCGCGTCCTGGCGGGTGAACGTGCCGTCAACCCACGTCGGCCCCTCGCTCGCGAGGGCGCGCACGAGGCTCCAGTCGGGAGCCCCTTCCCGGGGGGAGACGATGAGATGATCCGGGCCCTCTAGGCGGGCCTGACGGGCGAGGGCGGCCGGGTCGGTGGTCCCCCACGAGGGAGCGGCGCGAGCGAGCGATCCTTCGATCTCGACCTCGAAGGCGATCTCGGTCGAGAGCTTCCAGGCTTTGCGCAGTTCGGCCGGCCCCCGAAGGCGCGAGCTGGAGAGCACAGCCCGCTGCGCCCCCGTGACGAGCACGTCGATCGCCTGGTCGACGTTCCGGACCCCGGCGTCGACCCAGAGCGTCGCGTCCCGCGCGAGCTCCTGGAGGTAGTCGAGCTGGGGCTCCCCCTGCTCGATGCCCGTGAGGTCGACGAGATAGATCAGCGGGAACTCCGGGGTCAGTCGGTCGATCACGTCGAATGGATCGAGCGGAGCCCCCTCGGGCGTCCGGGCCGGGACCGGACCGTCCTCCCCCGGGAGGCAGACGAGACCGGATCGGAGCATCACGCACGGCACCAGACCGGGCCGCGCCCCGGGCCCGGAGGCGGCGGCACGAGACCCCGCGGAGGGACGGGGAGTCGCCGACATGCTCGCCCCGACACCCCTCCGGCTTTTCGGGCTTTCCGCTCTCTCTGCGCCGACCGAGACTATTTGGGGGCGAAGGCAGTTCGCCTCCCTCGTCAGGAGGTGGAGGGCAGCTGACGGTGGTCCGGGCCGCATGGATCCGGCCGCTGAGGAAAGTCCCCTCTCCGGGAAACGCGGGGTCGGGTGGGAGCCCGACGGGCGAGAGTCCGAGCTCCGGAGCAGAAACGACACAGCCCGGTGGGACGGTGAAGGGGCCGCCCCGGAGGCTCCACCGGGAGATGGTGAAACGGCCGACTCCCCGGGAGCAAGCTCTGAGCGGCGGGATGAGGAGTTTCCCCGATCGCCGAGGAGAGCGCGGAGTCGAATGCTGTCTGAAACGGAAAGGGG
>JASIEC010000112.1 GCA_030046135.1 Thermoplasmata archaeon
ACTGGAGCACCCCCGCACCGAGAGGTCGATCGCGCGCGCGAAGTAGCCCCGGCAGGAGTCTCGGCCGACCGGGACGCGGACGCCCGCGGCATTCGAACCTGCGTCGCGAGATCCAGAGTCTCGCATGATTGGCCACTACACCACGGGGCTACGGGCTCGGCCAGCCGTGGGCCGCTGATAAACATTGTCGGGCCCGGACGCCGCCCGGCGCGGGCTCAGGGGCCGGGCGTGCGAGTCGCACCGCTCGTTCCATATAGTCCGAGGGGGTCGTTCGCCCATCCATGCCGGGGAGGGCGCATGGCGGCAGGGGGATCCGACCCTTCGATCGATCCGGCGGAGCGCTCGACCGACCCGACCGCGCGAGTGGGATCCCCGCCCGCCGAGCCTGACCCGTCCGGGACGACCGTTCGCCCGTCGCGCCGCTCGCTCGCCCTCTACGCCGCGTTCCCCCTCGCCCTCGCCGTCGTGGCCGTCGCGGACCCGGGGATCTCGTCGCTCGGCGTCGCGCGCTACCTCCCGACCGCCGGGGTCGACGTCTTCTACTCGTTCCTTCGAATGCTCTCGGCGTACGCGCTCTCGCTCGGCTTCTCGCTCGCCTACGGCTACTACGCCGCCACGCGGCGGACGGGCGAGCGGGTGATGATCCCGATCCTCGACATCCTCCAGTCGGTGCCGATCCTGGGGTTCTTCCCCGTCGTGATCGTCCTTCTGGTCGGGCTCACCGGGCCCCGGTCGTTCCTCGGTCCCAACCTCGCGTCGGTGTTCCTCATCTTCACCTCGATGGCCTGGAACATGGTCTTCGGCGTCTACGAGTCGGTGAAGACGCTCCCGGCCGAGCTGCGGGAGGCGGCGGAGACGTTCGGGGCCCGGGGGTGGCTCCGGTTCCGAAAGGTCCTGTTCCCGGCGACCGTGAACCGGCTCGTCTACAACTCGGTCCTCTCCTGGACCGGGGGCTGGTTCTTCCTCGTCGAGGCCGAGATCTTCACCACGAACTCCCACGCGCTCGCCGGGATCGGGAGCTTCCTCTCCTTCTCCGCCGCCGCCGGCAACGCGAACGCGTTCGTCGCGGGGATCGTCGCGCTCGGGATCGTGATCGTGCTGCTCGACTTCGCCGTCTGGCGCCCGCTCGGGCTCTGGGCGGAGAGGTTCCGCTACGACCAGTCGCCGTCGGGCGAGGGCCTGATCGCTCCGCCCCACGACGCCGGGAGCCGGTTCCGGCGGGCCGCGGCCTATCTTACCCGCGGCGTGCGCACGGGGGTCGCCCGGATCGGGACCCCGTTCGTCCAGCTGGCGGCGATCGCGGTGCGCCCGCGGCGCCCGCGCAGCGCGTTCTGGCGCTCGGCGAGCTCCTACGTCGCGCTCGGGGCGATCCTCGTCACCTGCTGGCTGCTCCTGATCGAGATCACCGTCGCGGTGTTCCACGTCTACTCCGGCCCGATCCCGGCGAGCGTCCGCCGCCAGATGCTCGAACTGCCGCTCGCGATGGGCGCCTCGACCCTCCGGGTCGTGGCCGCGTACCTCATCTCCCTCGCGATCGCCCTGCCGCTCGCGATCCACGTCGCCCGCAGCTCGAGGGGCGCGCGGGTGGGGCTGCCGGTGATCGAGGTCATCGCCTCGTTCCCCGCGACCGCCCTCTTCCCGGTGATCATCTTCCAGCTGGTCCCGTACCTCGGCGCGGAGGGGGCGGCGGTGCTGATGCTGCTCACGGGGATGATCTGGTACCTCTTCTTCAACCTCCTCTCGGGCGTGCGCGGCCTTGCCCCGGACCTCGAGGAGGCGGCCCGCGCGTTCGGCCTGCGCGGCCGGATGTTCCTGCGACGGGTGGTTCTCCCCGGCCTCTTCCCGGCTCTCGTCACGGGCTCGATCACGGCGTTCGGGGGCGGTTGGAACACGCTCATCGTGGCGGAGTACCTCAAGGTCGGGGTGGGTCACTCGCTGAGCCTGCTCGGGATCGGTCAGCTGATCGACCTCGGCTACGCGGAGGGCGCCTACCCGCTCATGGTCGGGGCGCTGTTCACCCTCGTCGCCGGCGTCGTCGCCCTCAACGAGCTTTTGTGGAAGCCGCTCTATCGGAGGGCGGCGGAGCGCTATCGCTACGACTGACGACGGGACGAAGCGGCCGGCAGGGAGAGAACCGTGGCGCTGATCCGCGTCGAGCACCTCGACAAGTCGTTCCCCTCCCGGCACGGCACGATCTCGATCATGAAGGACGTCAGCTTCGACGTCAAGGACGCCGACTTCGTGGCGATCGTCGGCCCGTCGGGGTGCGGGAAGTCGACGTTGCTGCGCCTCATTCAGGGGCTCGACCGGCCGACCGCCGGGCGGATCCTGTTCCGCGAACGCCCCGTCCAGTCCGTCTGCTCGCAGATGGCGATGGTGTTCCAGAGCTTCGCCCTGTTCCCGTGGCTCACGGTCCGGGAGAACGTCGCCTTCGGCCTCGAGGCGCTCGACCAGACCCCCGAGAAGATCGCGACCCAGGTCGAGCGGTACGTCGGCGTCACCGGCCTCGAGGGGTTCGAGGAGGCGTACCCCCGGGAGCTCTCGGGCGGCATGCGCCAGCGCGTGGGGCTCGCCCGGGCGCTCGCGGTCGAGCCGGCCGTCCTCCTGATGGACGAGCCGTTCAGCGCGCTCGACGCCCTCACCGCGGAGAGCCTGCGGGAGGAGATCCTCCAGCTCTGGCGCGATCCGCAGCTCCCGCCCGAGGCGGTGCTGCTCGTCACCCACAACATCGAGGAGGCGATCCAGCTCGCCGATCGGGTGGTCGTCCTCTCCCGTCGGCCGGGTCGGGTCCTCGCGGAGGTCCCGGTCGACCTCCCCCGCCCGAGGGACCGGAAATCCCCCGCCTTCTACGACCTCACGGATCGCGTCTACTCGCTGATCACCGCGGGGGGTCCCGCCCCGGTCGGGGCCCCCGGCGCCGAGAGCCCGGCCCCGGCGGAAGAAGGCTTATAGGCCGCCCCCCCGATAGGAGGCGAGCTTTCGAAGAACGTGCCGACGAGCTATCCCAAGTGCAGCCCGAGCGAGATGATGGGGCTGCTCGTGCTGCTAGGGTCGCACAAGGGCGAGGAGGACGTGGCGCTCCTCGCGGACGACCTCGATCTCGAGATCGACGAGATCTTTCCGTCGCTCGAGTACGCCGAGGTCCTCGGTCTGATCAAGGTGAAGGACGGCCGGGCAGCGTTCACGGACCTGGGAAAGCGCATGACCTCCGCCTCGATCCGGGACCGGAAGTCGATCCTCCGGGAGCAGCTCAAGCGGACCGCCCTCTTCCGCACCCTCTTGAAGGCGCTCGAGCAGGCCCCGGGCCACCGCTTGAGCGACGAGGAGTTCGGACGGCTCGTCTCGTTCACGAACGCGACGGGCGATGACGCCGCCCAGAACATCGTCAACTGGGGCCGGTACGCGGCCCTCCTCCGGTACGACGCGGACCGCCACGAGCTGATTGGGGTGCGTCGCGCCTCGAGTCCGCGGGGAGGCTCCGGACGCTCGCCCCCTCCGTCGAGCTCCGAGCCCGCCGTGCCGAACGAGGAGAAGGCCTCCGACACGAGCTCGACCGGACCGCTCGGCTCTCTGCCGCTCCTCCCGACGCCGGCGTGATCGGCCGACGCACTCGAGCTGTCGCGTCCCGAAGGGATTAAGCGGGGCGCCCCCTGCCCGCCGAAGCGGGCACGTAGATCAGCGGAAGATCGCTGCTTTCGCAAAGCAGAGGTCGGGGGTTCAAATCCCCCCGTGTCCATCCCGGAAGGGGTTCGGAACGACCCTTTCCGAAGGGCAGCCGGTGCGCGAAACGCCTCGGCTGCCTCGACCCTCGTTGAAGACGTAATTGTCCGGCGCTGCTCTACGGGTCTGGCCCAAGGATGCCGGGGCATCGCGGCCAGCCGCGTGCGTCCCTTCACGGCCATCTGCCCCTCGCGGAAGCTGAGCGCCCGCGAGATCGCCGGGCTCGACAAGAGAACAATCCACCGCTGAGCGCTCGACCTTGATGCTCTCGAGCCGAAGCGCGGCGTGGCGGAATCGTACATCGTCCGAGCACTCCCGTCTGACAAGTCCTGCCGACGCGAATCTTCCGAGTCGACGGTCTGCCCGGTGCGCGGGCGAGCCGGCCTGCCTTGGAGGCTCTGAGGGTGCTCGTCCACGAGCAGCGCGTCGGCGTCTTGCACAGAGAACCCGATCGGGGAGGCCGAGACGGCCGGGCCCAACAGACCTAATCCCTGAACCCCGCCCATCCCCGGGGGAAGAACTCATTCATGATCTGGTCCCGGCCCACGGTCAGCGAGCGCATTTCGTCGAACAGCGCAACCCGCTTCGGGTCGTCCCGGGTGTTCAGGTAGCGCGTCCTCAGGCCCCGGGATTTGTAGCGCTCGAGCAGGATCCAGGTTTCTACGCCGGCGGCGGCGCCGATGGGCTTCTCCAGACCGCGCCAACCCTCGAAGATCCCCTCGGGGAGCGGGTGCGTGAGGTAGTGCTCTGACTCGATGCCCAGAGCCTCCTTGTATCGGTCGAATCGGTCCGCCCAATCGACGAACGCTGCGTGCTTTGAGCGGGGGATCTTCAGAACGAACATCACTACCACTTCAGCCCGCGTTCGGCGGGCGGCTGCGTCGGGAGCGGGTGAAGCGCGGATGGCGCGGTATCGACCGTTACTATTCTAATGTTAGGGCCGGCGCCCGCCTACGGAGGCTTGGCGGACTCAGCGGCCGATTCGGGCCGTGGGGGCACGGTCCCGCCCACCGCTCCCGTCGGTCCGGTGTACGGGGTCTCGGCGGTCACGATCGCCCGCCGCTGCGACCGGGCGACGCTCGCCTCGAAGAAGTTCTGCTCCTGCTTCGGCGTGATCCAGCCGGCCTGCTTGAGCTC
>JASIEC010000016.1 GCA_030046135.1 Thermoplasmata archaeon
ACGCTCGCCCTCGGCGCGGACGAGGCGACGTGGGTCCGCAACGATGCGGGAACCCTCGCGGACCCGCTCGAGGTCGCCCGGGCTCTCGCCGAGGCGGTCCGCGCTGTGCCGCACGATCTCGTGCTCCTCGGCAAGCAGGCGACCGACGACGAGGAAGGGATCGTGGCGGGAGCGCTCGGGGAGCTGCTCGGGATCCCGCACTTCGGGTTCGTCGTCGACCTGCGGTGGACCGCGAGCCGCTCGACGCTCTCGTTCCAGCGGTCCCTCGAGGGGGAGGCCGAGACGTGGGAGGCCCCGCTCCCGTGCGTGATCGCGCTCCAGCAGGCGTGGAACGACCCGCGGACGGCGAAGCTCCCGGCGATCCTCAAGTCGCGAAAGGCGTCGATCACCACGGGTCCCACCCCACCGGCGTCAGGCGCCGGGGCCCGGAGCATGGCTGAGGCGTTCCGTCTCCCCCCGGCTCGGACGGGGGCGCGCATGATCGAGTACCGGACCCCGGACGAGGCGGCCGAGAAGCTCGTGCGTCTGCTCAAGGAGGAGGCGAAGGTGTTCCCGTGAGCCGGACGGTGCTCGTTGTCGGAGAGGTGCGCGACGGCGCCCTCGCGCCGTCGACCGCGGAGCTCGCGGCCCAGGCGGCCACCCTGGTCCCCGAGGAGACGGGTCGGATCGGGTTCCTCGCGGGCCCGCACGCGCACGCGGCCGCCGCGTCCTTCGGCGCGCTCGGGATTCCCCGAGTCCGCGTCGCGAAGGACCCGCGGATCGACGGAACCGCGCCCGCCCCGCTCGCGCGGGCGATCGTCGCCGCGGCCGTGGCCGACCGTGTCTCGTTGATCCTCCTCGCAGGGTCGTCTCTCGGTCGTGACGTCGTCGGGCGCGTCGCGGCGGGCTGGGGGGCGGCCGCGGCGAACGGCGCGACCGGGCTCGAGTGGGAGGGCTCGTCCGTTCGCGTCACGCGTCCGGTGTTCGGCGGCCGCGCGACCGAGACCCGGAAGCTCGAGGGGGATCGTGTCGTGGTGTCGTTGAGGCCGCACGCCTTTCCCGTCCGAGAGTTCGCCAGCCGGACGCCCGAGGTCGTCCCGATCGAGGTCCCGGAGATCCCGGCCGGCCTCCTCGCCCCCCGTCGAACGGGCACCGTTCCGGCGGCCGGGGGCAGCGGACCCGGGCTCGCCGACGCCGCGATCGTCGTCGCCGGCGGGCGGGGAGTCCGGTCCCCGGAGAACTTCCGCCTCGTCGAGGAGCTCGCGGCGTCGCTCGGCGCCGCGGTCGGCGCGTCGCGGGCCGTCACCGACGCGGGATGGAGGCCGGGGAGCCTCCAGGTCGGTCAGACCGGACGGTCGGTGTCCCCCCAGCTCTACATCGCGGTCGGGATCTCGGGGGCGATCCAGCATCTCGTCGGCATGGTGAGCTCGCGAGTGATCGTGGCGATCAACGCGGACCCCTCGGCCCCGATCTTCCGGGTCGCCGACTACGGGATCGCGGGGGACCTCTTCGCGATCGTCCCCGCGTTGACGGCGGCGGTCCGCCGGGCCCGCGGGCTCCCCTCGCCGAGCTAGAGGTCCCGGATCGCTTCGAGGCCGTCGCCGAGGAGCGTCCGCGCCGGCACGCCCGCCGCCTTCTGCGCCTCGCGGAGCAGCCGTCGTACCGAGCGCTTCGGGCCGGTCGACTGCCCGAGGAGCGAGCGGAACAGCTCGGTCGCAAAGCGCGGATACGCGGTGTAGAACCGGGGGTTCCACTTCACCCGGTCGACCCGCGCGAAGTCGCGGAAGTCGCCGAGGATCCCCGTCGACTCGAGGCGGCGATCGTACTCCGCGAGCCGAGCGGCCGACCCGTCGTGCGCGGCCCGGGCGGCGAGCGCGGTCTCCGCGGCCTCGAGCCCGGTCCGGATCGCGTAGTTCATCCCCTGGATCACGAGGCCGTTCGAGAAGACGAAGCCGGCCGCGTCGCCCGCGACGAGCCAGCCGTCGCCGTGGAACGCCACCGGACGGCTCGCCCACCCCGAGCTGATCAGCTTCGCGCCGTACTCCACGAGCTCGGCGCCGGCGAGCGCGGAGCGGATTGACGGGTGCTGCTTGAACCGCTCCACGAGGTCGTGGGCGTACGCGCTCCCCCCGAACAGCGAGCGGACGTTGGCGATCACGCCGAGCGAGATCGTGTCCCGGTTCGTGTAGAGGAATCCCCCCGCCATGACGCCCGGCGGGTAGAGGCCGAGCACCCACTCCTCCGCGTGCCCCTCCCCCGGCCCGAGGCGGAACCGCTCCTCGAGGCGGCCGGCGTCGAGGCGGTAGACCTCCTTGATCCCGAGCTCCGTCGCCTCCTCGGAGAGGCGGGGCGACGGCCGGATCGGGGTGTTGAGCGCGAGGCGGGAGTTCGCGCCGTCGGCGACGATCGTGACGGGGGCCCGCATCGTCTCGCCGCCCTGCACGACGCCCCGCACCGTCCGTCCCTCCCAGGCGAGCCGCTCGACGGGGACCGAGGTGACGACCGTCGCCCCCGCCGCCTCCGCCTGCTGGGCGAGCCACGCGTCGGTCCGCGAACGAAGGACCGAGTGCGCGACGTACGGGGCCGATCGCCAGCCGTCGTCCTCGAAGTCGAACGAGAGGGAGCTCTCGGACGTCAGCACGCCGAAACGCTTGCGGACGAGATGGCGCTCGAGCGGCATCTCCTCCGCCCAGCGGGGGAGGATCCGGGCGAGGTCGTTCCCCCAGAGGAGGCCCCCCGAGAGGTTCTTCGTCCCGGCCTCGGGGCCCCTCTCGAGGAGCAGGACGTTCGCGCCCCCCTGGGCGAGCCGGATCGCGGCGGAGGACCCCGCCATCCCGGCGCCGACGACGATCGCATCGAAGTCGTCGCCCATCGGCGGCGGCCGGACGGAGGCCCGGCGATTTAACGGTGCCCGAGACGACGGCCCGAGATCGGATCAGGACGGCCCGAGGGCCCTACGTCCGAGGGGTCTGGATCGCGTCGGTCGCGTTCTCGATCGACTTCTGGAACTTGAACGGCTCGGGGATCCCTTCCCAGTCCTCGTTCCCGACGGAGGCGCCCCCCTCGGAGCTCACGCGCACGGTGCCGAAGCCGAGGATCCGCTCGCCGAACGTCTGGTGGACGTCGACGCCGCGGACCTGGGTGACGGGGATCTCCTCGAAGTTGCGGCCGAGGATCCCCTTCTGGACGATCACCCGCCGGCTCGTGACCGCGTAGACCGTCCGGATCCAGCGGACGTAGCGGACCGTGATCCAGAGGAACCCCGCGAGGACGAGCAGGGTGAACGCCCCGGCGAGCGCGAGGCGGACGGTGTGCAGCGGGACGTGGACGTCGCTCGCGAGGCTCTTGACGGCGTTCGTGAACGTCGCCCACCCCGGGATGTGGACGATCGGGGACCAGGCGAGGATCGCGAGGACGATGACGATCACCGTGAAGGCGACCGGACCGGGGAAGTAGAGCAGCTTCGAGCCTCGGGTCTCCTCGAGGAGCGACTCCTGGTCGGCGAGGTACGTCGCGCGCAGGAGGCGCGGCATCCGCTTGGGGGGCGCCGAGGCGGCCATCGGCGAGGGAGCAGTCGGTCGGGAGATAAACCCTGCTTCCCGTCAGCGGGGTCGCGTTCGGGCTTATAGTCGGACGCCGGTGCGGCGTCCCGATGGGCGTCACCGACTGCCACGTTCACATCAACCCGACGTGGGAGATGCGCCCCGAGGCGCTCGCGCTGCTCGGCCGGCCCTCCGAGGAGGTGGCGGGATTCGTGAAGGATCCCGCGGCGTTCGTCGACTACCTCGACCGCGCGGGGGTCGAGCGCGCGGTCCTCGTCAACTACGTCGCGCCCGACGTGATCGGCTACACCGAGGCGACGAACGAGTTCGCCTCGACGTACGCCGGGCACGATCCCGCGCGGCTCCTCGCGACCGGCGGGATCCGACCGGATCACCCGGATCCGGACCGGGAGGTGCGTCACCTCGTCCGCGATCTCGGGCTGCGGGCGCTCAAGCTCCACCCGTCGCACCAGCTGTTCCGGCCGAACGCCTACGTCGACGGGACCCTCCCCCGCCTCCGCGCCCTCTACGCGGCGTGCGAGCGCGAGAGGCTCCCTCTCATCGTCCACACCGGCACGTCGGTCTTCCCGAGAGCCCGGAACCGGTTCGCGGACCCCCTGTTCGTCGAGGACCTCGCCGTGGATTTCCCTGACCTCACGATCGTCCTCGCGCACGGGGGGCGGCCTCTCTGGATGCCGGCGGCGGTCTTCCTCACCCGACGCTTCCCGAACGTCTGGCTCGAGATCTCGGGGATCCCTCCCATGAGCCTGCTCGAGTACTTCCCGACGCTCGGGAAGCTCGCGAGCAAGACGCTCTTCGGCACCGACTGGCCGGGGCCGGGCGTGAAGGATCTCGGCGCGAACGTCGCCGCGTTCCGACAGCTTCCCCTCCCGTCGGAGGACCGGGAACGCATCCTCGTCGACAATCCTCTGCGCGTCTTTCCCCGCGCTGCGCCCTCTTGAAATACTCCCCTCGGCTCGTCAGAGCGTGCCCGATCCTCCCGACCCCCCACCGGCGACCCCCGAGGGCGCGGAGCCGCCCGAGGCCCCGCCGACCGTCGAGGTCGTCGAGGGCGGGGAGGAGGTCGGGCGGCTGCCGCTCCCGCGGCGGAACCGGGGCGAGGTGTTCGGGATCGCGAGCCAGCTGCTCGGCGCCGCCCGGATCCGGGTGATGTGCGAGGATTCCGTCTCGCGGATGGGACGGATCACGGGGAAGATGAAGAAGAAGATGTGGATCCGCGAGGGGGATCTCCTCGTCGTGCGGCCGTGGGGGTTCCAGGAAGGGAAGGCCGACATCCTCTTCCGCTACAGCCGGACCCAGTCGCAGTACCTCGCTCGCCGCAATCTCCTCCCGCCGTCGATGAATCTCTTCTCGACCCCCGAAGCCCCGCCCGAGGCGACGTCGTCCCCCGCGTAGCCCTCCTCGATGTGGGCCGCCTCTCCCCGACCGCTCTCGTCGGCCGAGATGGCCGCGGTCGAGCTCAACGCCGTCGCGCTCGGCGTTTCGCTCGACACGCTCATGGAGAACGCGGGCCGGGTCGTCGCCGAGGAGGCCGCGCGACGCCTTCCGCCGCCGCCCGCCCGGGTCGGGATCGTCGCGTCGACGGGGAACAACGGCGGCGATGGGACGTGCGCGGCCCACTATCTCCACGAGTGGGGCTACTCGCCCGAGGTCTGGATCGTCCGGCCCCCCGCGGAGATCCGCTCGCGGGCCGCCCGTCGCTGCTTCGAGCGGATCGAGCGACGTCTCCCGGTGCACGTCCGCGTCCCGCGCCCGGACGAGCTCACGACGATGCCGCTCGTGATCGACGCCCTGCTCGGCACCGGCCAAGCGGACCGGCTCCGCTCCCCGATCCGGGAGGCGGTGGAGGCCCTGCGCTCGAGCCGAGCGCCGATCCTCTCGATCGACCTCCCCACGGGGGTCCGGGACCCGGAGGGGATCCGACCCGCGTGGACCGTCGCGCTCACCGCGCCGAAGCAGGAGATGGCGAGCGACGCGGGCGGCGAGGTCGTCGTGCGCGAGATCGGGATCCCGTGGGAAGCCTGGCGACGGACGGGCCCGGGGGAGTTCGCGTTCTTTCCCGACGTGCCGAGACGCTCGGAGCGGGGCCGCTCGGGCCGGGTCGTCGTGATCGGCGGCGGCCCGTACTCGGGGGCGCCGGCGCTCGCCGCCCTCGCGTCCCTCCGCTCGGGCGCCGAGCGGGCGACGGTGCTCGCGCCGGCGGGCGCCGCGGAGCGCATTCAGGCGTTCTCCCCGAACCTGGTCGTCCGCGCGTACGGGGACGGTCGGTTCCGCCCCACCGACGCGGCCGACCTGACGGAGTTCGTCCGGGGCGCGCCCCCCGGCTGCGTGGTCGTCGGCATGGGCGCCGGAGCCCACCCCGAGACCGTCGACGCGCTCCGGACCGTCCTCACGAACCTCGCCGGGACCGTGCCGCTCGTGGTCGACGCCGACGCGCTCGCGGCGCTCCCGCCGCCCGACGTGATCGCGTCGCGACGCGGCGCACCGGTTCTCGCCACCCCGAACGCGGGGGAATTCCACCGTCTCTTCGAGGGGGCGATGACGCCCGCCCCGTCCGGCCGCGCGGAGGCCGTCCGCCAGCAAGCGGCGGACCGCCACCTGGTCCTGGTCGCCAAGGGTGAGCCCGATCTACTCTCCGACGGGGAGACGGTCGCCGAGAACCACCACCACCACGCCGCGATGACCGTCGCGGGCGCCGGGGACGTCCTCGCCGGTGTCGTGGGGAGCCTCCTCGCCCAGGGCGTACCGGCGCTCGCGGCCGCCCGGCTCGCCACGTTCTGGGTCGGCGAGGCCGGGATCGTGGGGGCGTCTCACCGGAGCTTCGGACTCGTGGCGACCGACCTCCTCGAGGAGCTGCCCGGGGCCCTCGCGGCCGGCCTCGCGAGGGTTTCGCGGGGACCGTAGGGCGCGTCAGGCGTACCGGACGCGGCCCTTGATCTGCCGGGCCCGGGCGCGGACGTCCTTCGAGCGCCCGGGGTTCCCCGCGTCGTACCCTTCGAGGAACGAGCGGAGGAGGGGCGCGGGGCGGGCGACGAGGGCTCGGAAGTCCCCCTCCACGAGATGGAGGTCGATGCCGAGCTCTTCGATCCCTGCGTTCCGGGCGCCCATCGACAGATCGAGGAACGCGGGCGGTCCCCCCGGCCCCGAGGGGTAGAGGACGTTCGAGCTCGTGAGGTCCCCGTGCGAGATCCCGCCCGCGTGGAGGCGCCCGAGCGCCTCGCCGAACGCCCGGACGGCCCCGGCGAGGGCCGGCGCCGGGAGGGAGGGGTCCTCGAGGAGCGCCTTCAGCGTGGGGCCGGGGAGCTCCTCGAGCAGGAGACGGTGGTGCGCGACATCGATGTCGTAGAGGATCGGGGTCCTCACGCCGAGGCGTCGGGCTTCGACGAGCAGCCTGGCCTCCGTCCGCGTCCGTTCGCGGCGCAGCCGGTCGTCGAGTGCCTTCGGTCGGTAGCTCTTCGAATCCCGCTCCTTGAGGAGCGCGGGGAATCCCCACCAGTCGACCCGCCGGATCGACGCTTCGGCGCCGCGGGCGAGGGGGGCGTCGGGTGCGGTCGCGGGGCGGGGGGCCGGCATCGGCTCAGCGAGCGGTGTCGGAGGCCGCCACGCGCGCGATCGCCTCGCGCGCGAGGCGGGCCGCGAGGGCGCTCGTGTTCCCCTGGTCGAACGGCGGGCTCACCTCCATGATGTCGAGGCCGGCGAGGCGAGGGGCGGCCGCGTCGATCGCGAGCTTCACGTCCCGCGCGCTGAGGCCGAACGGCTCGGGGGTGCCCGTCGCTCCGGCGTAGGCGGGGTCGATGACGTCGATGTCGAGCGAGATGTAGACCCGCTCGGTCTTGAGCGAACGGAGCGCTCGGTCGACCGAGGCCCGGATCCCGTCGCGGGCGACCTCGTGCGCGGTCACGAACGACATCCCGATCGCCTTGTTGTCCTCGATCTCCTCCTTGGAGACCGAGCGGACGCCGAAGACGACGATGTTCTCGGCGCCGACCTTCTCGAGCATGCGCCGCGAGGAGCAGGCGTGGCTCCGGTCGTCGCCGAGGTAGCTCGCCCGGAAGTCGAGATGGGCGTCCAGGTAGAGGATCCCCAGGGAGGGCGCCCCCTCCGGATACGCCTCGACCGACGGCGGGGCGCACGCATGGTCTCCCCCGAGCACGATCGGGATCTTTCCCTTCCGGTAGATCGGCCGGATCTCCTCGCGCACCGAGCGGACCATCTCCGTCGCGCTCCCGAACTCCTCGGTGTTGCCGAGGTCGTGGACCGGGACCTCGGCGAGATCGACGCCGGTTTCGAGGTCGTACGATTCGAAGTTCCAGGAATGCTGGCGGATCGAGTCCGGGCCGAACCGGGCGCCGGGCCGGAACGAGGTCGTGCGGTCGAACGGGATGCCGAGGACGACGAACCGGGCGGCGTCGAACGAGGCCCGGGCGTCGGCGAACGTCGTCGGTCCGGTCACGCGGCGAGGACGGGGCGTGCGCTATAAGACGGTGCCCCGGCGCTACGAGCCGCGCGCTCCCCCGGCGCCGCTCCGGGCCCCGGAGAGCCAGGCTCGCAGCCCCATCTCCCCGTAGAGGACCTCCATCACGGCGAGCGAGACGAGCGTGGTTCCGATCGCCATCGCGAAGAGCCCGAGGGTGCCCGCCAGGGCGATCGCGACCGCCCCGACGAGGGGCCCCACGCTCCAGAGCGTCGAATTCACGAACGAAAAGATCCCGAGGCACTCGGCCCGCCGATCGGGCGGCGCGACGCGCGCGACCCACGTCTGCATGCCGGGACCGAGCAGCGACAGGCCCCCGTTGCGGACGGCCTGCGCCGGGACCGTCTCGGTCCACTGGCTCGCGGCGAGGAAGATCCCGTAGGAGGCGAGCGTGAGCACCGTCCCGTACCAGATCCCCCGGATCGCCCCCCGCCGGTCGATCCAGCGGCCGAGCGGGAGCGAGACGACCGCGGCGGTGAGGAGACCCGCGACCGCGACGAGACCGACCTCGAAGGAGTTCGCCCCGAGGGAGGCGGCGAGGTAGCCGTAGAACGTGGCGACCGCCCCGCTGCCGATCGCCCGGATCGACACCGCGAGGGAGAACGCGACGACCGGACGGGTCTCGGCCGGCGAGAGCTTCCGGGAGGGCCGCACCGGAACGGGCCGGTCGGGGACGATCAGCCACACCACCGTGAACGATCCCAGCGAGACCGCGAGGACGAACGGGATCAGCGCTCCCAGCCCGAAGGCGAGCGTGATCAGGCCCGCCGCGAGGAACCCCGCGACGCCGCCCGCGTTGGACGTCGCGTTGAGCAGCCCGTAGCCGTAGCCGCGTTCCTCCGTGAGCGTCACGTCCGCGACGTACGCGGTGTACGCGGGGCCCCCGATGGCGAGGGCGAGCTCGGCCCCGACGAACGCGAGGCCGGCGAGGACGTACCCCGGCGCGAAGATCATCGCCACGAACAGCGGGACCGACGTCGCCTCGCCGACGAGCAGGAACGGCCGGCGCCGGCCGGCACGATCGGAGAGGCGGCCGACCCACGGGCCGATCAGGCTCGCCGGGATGTACGCGAGCGAGAGGATGACGAGGGCGACCGGGAGCGGGGCGCCCTTCACCGCGACCAGGTAGAGAGGGAGGAAGACGATGAACAGCCCGCCCCGGTTGCTCGCGAGGAGCGAGTAGAGGGCGAGGGAGAGCAACTCCCGACGAGCCATCGCCCCGGCGGGGGGACGGCGGGAGGAATTACGTACGCGCACCCCCGACGAGACCGGGGGCGCGCTCCGTTATGAGCGGGGCTGCGCCTTCGAGGGTCGGAGCTCCCGCATGCCCGAGGGCGAACTCGTCAGCCGGCGAGGCGAGGAGGACGGGGTCGAGCTCCTCCTGCTCCAGCACCCTCCCGTGAACGCGATCTCCACCCCGGTCCTCCGCGCGCTCGACCGCCACGTCCGCACCCTCGCGGAGGACGCTCGCGTGCGGGCGGTCGTGCTCGCGGGCGACGGGCAGTACTTCAGCGCGGGTGCCGACGTGAAGGAGATGAGCTCGCTCGCGCGGGACGGGGCGCTCGAGATGGTCCGCCTCGGGCGCGAGGTGTTCCGCCGTCTCGCCGAGCTTCCCGTGCCCGTGGTCGCGTCGATCCAGGGGCTCGCGGTCGGCGGGGGCCTCGAGCTCGCCCTCGCGTGCGACCTCCGCGTCGCCGGCGAGTCGGCGAAGTTCGGCGCCCCCGAGGCGACGCTCGGGCTGATCCCGGCGTGGGGAGGGACCCAGCGGCTCCCTCGCCTCGTCGGCGTCGCGAAGGCCAAGGAGCTCGTCTTCGCGGGCGGCCTCCTCCCGGCGGCGGAGGCGCTCCGGATCGGCCTCGTGAACAAGGTCGTGCCGGCTGGGCAGGAACTCCGGGCCGCCCGGGACGTGGCGCACACGATCGGTCAGAGGAGCCCTCGCGCCGTCCGCGCCGCGAAGCGAACGCTCGCCGCGGCGTCCGAGCTCTCGCTCGACGAGGGGTTCCAGCTCGAAGGGGAGCTCGTGGAGCGGGAGCTCCTCGGCAGCCCCGACCTCGAGGAAGGGGTTCGCGCCTTCCTCGAGCATCGGCCCCCCAAGTTCCCGGGAGGCTAGCCCGTGGCGATCGACTTCACGTTCACGCCGGACCAGGAGGCGTTCCGCCGGGCGGTCCGCGCGTTCCTCGAGAAGGAGGTCGCTCCGATCGTCGCCGAGATCGACGAGCGCGAGGAGTTCCCACGCGCCACGGTCACCCGAATGCAAGAGGAGGGGTACTTCGGCGTCCCGATCCCCGAGGCGTACGGGGGCCTCGGCCTCGGGAAGGTCGGCTACGCGATCCTGCTCGAGGAGGTCGGCAAGGTCGACGCGTCGCACGGCACGATCCTCGGGGCCCACACGTCCCTCGGGACGACGCCGCTGCTCTGCTACGGCACCGAGGAGCAGAAGCGCCGGTGGCTCGTCCCCGCCGCGAAGGGGGAGAAGCTGCTCGCCTTCAGCCTCACGGAGGCCGGGTCGGGGAGCGACTCGGGGGCCGTGCGGACGCGCGCCGAACCCCACGGCGACGGCTGGACCGTCACGGGCAGCAAGCTCTACGTCTCGAACGGGAAGGAGGCGCAGGCGGTGATCCTGTTCGCCGCCACCGACCCCCAGCTCGGGCCCGAGGGCGGGATCACCGCGTTCGTGGTCGACACCGATCTCCCCGGGTTCTCGGTCGGCCGCTGCGAGAAGAAGATGGGGCTCCACGGCACCTCGACCGC
>JASIEC010000113.1 GCA_030046135.1 Thermoplasmata archaeon
ACGGGCGATCCCCTCTTCGACGATCCTCGCCGCGATCCCGATCGTGAGCCCGAGGAACCGGTCGCGGACCGCCGCCTTCTTCTCGGCCTCGACGGCCGTCGATTTCCACGGCCACGGGGCCCCGGAGCGGAACTGGCGCTCGAGCCCGGGCGAAGGGGCGTAGGCGGGACCGAACGCCGTCGCGAGCGACGTTTCGGAATGGAACGCGATCGGAATCCCGGTGACGTTCATCAGCTCGAACGGCCCGAGCGTCGCGCCGAACGTCTCCCGGCCGACCTCCTCGATCGTCGCCAGGCTCGCCGTCCCTTCGTCGGCGAGGCGGGCCGCCTCGTTGAGGTACGGGACGAAGAACCGATTCACGCAGAACCCCGCGCGATCGGCGACCTCGATCGGCACCTTACCGAGCCTCGCGGCGAAGCGGACCAGCTCGGAGACCGTGGTGGGCGAGGTCGCCTCGCCCCCGACGACCTCGACCAGCTTGTTGATCGCGGCCGGAAAGAAGAAGTGGAGGCCCGCGAACCGTTCCGGAAACGGAACCGTCCGGGCGAGGGAACTGACCGAGAGCGAGGAGGTGTTCGTCGCGACGAGGGTATCGGGGCCGACGGCCGGTCCGATCTCCCGGAACAGCGCCTCCTTGACCGACGTCTCTTCGAAGACCGCCTCGATGACGAGCGAGGCCCCCCGGACCGCCACCGAGGCGTCCGTCGTGAAGGCGATGCGCGCGAGGACGTCGTCCCTCCGCGCCGGGGACATCTTCTTCCGCTCGACCGCCCCCGAGAGGGTCGCCGCGATCTTCTCGCGGCCGCGCGCGTTCGCGGCGTCGTCGACATCGCGGACGCGGACGGAGTACCCTCCCATCGCGCACGCCTGGGCGATGCCGCTGCCCATCGTGCCGGCGCCCAGGACCGCAACGGAGGCGCCCGGGGCGGTCGGCTTCGTCATCTCCCGCGTCCCCTCCGGGGGAACCGCCCCCCGCGAGGCAGGGCCGACGGGTCTTAACGGTTGGTTGGCGCCGCCGCCCGTCCCTGCCGGCCCTGTGGCGCCATATGCCAACGCCTCTTCGCCCGCCGTGGCGACGGCCCCGGGCCCGCCGGTGACCGCGGAGGCGCTCCGAGCCGAGCGCCGGTTCGTCGTCGCGCTCGGCGGCTTCGCCCTCGAGATCTCGGGGGCGGGCCTCGTCTGGCACGAGAGGATCCCCTCGCCCCGGTTCAACTTCGTCGAGGAGATCGACGTCGGCCCCGAGCGGCTGACCGCGTTCTTCGAGCGGGCGCTCGATCACTACTTCCAGAGGGCGATCCGGCCGACGTTCCG
Source organism: Thermoplasmata archaeon (assembly GCA_030046135.1). Taxonomy (GTDB): domain Archaea; phylum Thermoplasmatota; class Thermoplasmata; order Lutacidiplasmatales; family UBA184; genus Lutacidiplasma. The sequence goes on from JASIEC010000113.1 coordinate 1,312, forward strand.
ACTTCCCCCGGACCCGCCGGAGCACCTCGTCCGGGGACTGCGGGGGCTCGGCTTCCGCCCGGAGCCGGCGCCGCTCGACCTGTGGCGTGAGGCGGGGAGGGCCGCCGAGGGCCTACCGGTCGGCCCCGAGGTCCGGGTCGCTTCGCGCGACGAGACGGAGCTCGTCGCGTCGTTCTGGACGGGCGAGCGCGAGCGTCCGGAGCTGCGGAGCGCGATCGACATCGTGCGAGCCCATCCGAACCCGAACGAGGAGCTCGTCCCTCTGATCGTCCTCCTCGACGACCGGCCGGCCTCGGCCGCCCTCGTCTACCGCGCGGGCCCGACCGCCGGGATCCACCTTCTCACCACTCGGCCGGACGCGAGGGGCCGCGGTTGCGCCTCCGCCCTCGTGGAGTTCACGCTTCGCGAGCGCCCGTGCCGGGCGGCGCGGCAGCATGTTCTTCTTTCAAGCTCACCGGAGGCGTCCCGGCGGCTCCCCGACCTCGGATTGCAGCCGGTCGCTCGATTCACGACCTATGCCCTCCCCCCGGACGCTCAGCTTCCCACCCCTCCGGTCGGTCCGCCCTCCCCGCCGCGCTGGCGGCCCCCTCGACCGACCTGAGGACGGGAGGCGCCGACCCCGCGATCACGCGGGCCCGATCGAAGCGGAATCGGACCCGCCCCTCGGTTCGTCGGCCCGCGGGTCGTTCGACCCGGACCCGTGGGCCACAGCTTGCCCTGGACGCTGGGCCTTCTCCTGTCAAGTCTTGGAGCGACCGGAGGTCGGCGGCCCCTCAGCGCCCTGAGGTCGGGCCGGTCGAGCCCGAGGATCCCGACGCTCCGCTCGGCGGCGGGTTCCCGCCCTTCCGCCGGGAGCCCAGCAACGCCACCGCCCCCACGGCCAGCGCGGCGATCGCCAATCCCAGGGCCGCCCATTCCGGGCCGCTGATCGACGGCGGCGGCGCCGCGGCGGGGGTCACCGACACCGGGGTCGACACAGTCCCCGTCTTCGTCGCACCGTTCGAATCCGTCACCCGGACGGAGACCCCGTAGGTCGTCCCGCTCGCCGACGTCGGCGTGCACGCCACCGTGGCGGCGTCGGCCGAAACGCACCCCGTCGGCAGGTCCGACCAAGCGTAGGTGTACTCGCCGGTCCCGCCGCTCACGCTCGCCGTGAAGATCTCCAGCTGGCCGACCACCACCGTCGAGGCGCTCGCCGCGACCGTGACCGGTCCCAGCGACGGATCGGCCACGAAGACCAACGGCGTCGACACCGCGGTCACCCCGTTCGAGTCCGTCGCGCTCAGCGTCACCGTGTACGATCCTGCGGTCGACGGCGCGCAGGAGAAGGTCGTCGCGTTCACGGTCGTGCACCCGGCGCCCGCCTGCAGCACCGTCCAGACGTACGTGACCCCCCCGCTGCCGGGCCCGGTCAACGACCCGGTGATCGTCGTCGACTGTCCTACGTCGATCGACGCCGGGGACGCGACGAGGAGCCCGACCGTCGGGGCATCGTACACTGCCAGGAGCATCGGCGCCGGGGCCACCGCAAACCCGTACGCGTCCACCACGGTCACCACCACGTCGAACAGGCCGGCGGCTTCCGGCGTGCAGGTGAGGGTCGGGGCGTTCTCGCTCGTGCACCCGAGCGGCAGTCCGCTCCAGTTGTAGCTGTACGGAGCGCTCGCGCCTTCGGCCCCCCCGGTGCTCAGGAGGAGACTCTCCCCCACGTCGACCGACGTCGGCGTCGCCGTGATCGAGGAGATCGTGGGATCCGCTCCCACCGTCACCGTCAGCGTCGACACCACGTTGTTCCCGTCGGTGTCCGTCGCCGAGAGCGTCACCTCGTACGTTCCGGGCACGGTGCCGAGGCACGCGACCGAGATCTCCGGGCCGCCCGTCGGATCGGCGGAGCAGTTGAGCCCGGTCTGATTCGCCGAGTAGGCGGTCCAGACCAGGTCCCCGGTCCCCTCTCCCGTCAGCGGCGCCGCGAGCAGAAGGGTCTGCCCGACATCGAGCTCGGGCCCGGAGGGGGTCGTCGTGGCGGCCAGCGACGAGATCTCGCTCATCGAGAACGATCCGGCATCCGCGACGTACACGATCCCGTTCCCGCTGTCGTACGCGAGGCGGATGGGACTCGCGCCGACCGCGACCTCCGCGCTCAGGGTGTTCGTCGCCCCGCTGATCACGCTCACCACGCCCGACCCGAAGTCCGCCACGTACACGTTCCCGGTCCCGCTATCGTACGCCGCCCCGTAGGGCTCGCTCTCGACCGGGATTGCCGAGCCGATCACGGTGTTCGTCGCCCCGCTAATCACGCTCACCGTGTCCGAGCCGAGGTTCGCGACGTACACATCGCCGTTCCCGCTGTCGTACGTCGCCCCGAGGGGGTCGGTCCCCACCGGGATCGCCGAGCCGATCACCGCGTTCGTCGCCCCGTCGATCACGCTCACCGTGCCCGAGTAGTAGTTCACCACGTACACGTTCCCGTTCTCGCTGTCGTACGCCAGGCCGGTCGGCCCCCCCCCGACCGAGATCGCCGAGCCGACCACCGTGTTCGTCGCCCCGCTGATCACGCTCACCGTGTCCGCCTCGAGATTCGCCACGTAGACGTCCCCGTTCCCGCTGTCGTACGCCACGGCGTAGGGACCGGACCCGACCGTGATCGCCGCCGCGACCACCGTGTTCGTCGCCCCGCTGATCACGGTCACCGAGTCCGAGCCGTCGCACGGCACGTACACGTCGCCGTTGGCGCTGTCGTACGCGATGCCGAAGGGAGTGGAGCCGACCGAGATCGGCGAGCCGAGGAGCGTGTTCGTCGCGCCGTCGATCACGCTGACCTCGGATTCTTCCGCGTCCGCCACGAACACCTCACCGTTCGCGCTGTCGTACGCCACGGCGTAGGGCCCTGCCCCGATCGAGATCGCCGGCGGGGCCCCGGGAGTCGCCGACGTCACGGCCTCGCCGCGAAGATACGGCGCCAGGGGCCCGAGGGCCAGCTCGGTCGAGATCACGCTCACCGACGCCGAGCCGTAGTTGGCCACATACACGTCCCCGCTGCCGCTGCTGTACACCAGATTGTAGGGCTCCGATTCGACCGAGATCGGCGAGCCGATCACCGCGTTCGTCGCCCCGTTGATGACACTTACCGTGTCCGAGCCGGCGTTCGAGACGTACACGTCTCCCGTCGCGCTGTCGTACGCCACGCCCTCGGGATCGGTCCCGACCGCGATCGCCGAGCCGACCACCGTGTTCGTTGTCCCGTCGATCACGCTCACGGAGTCCCCGACGGCGTTCGAGACATAGATGTCGCCGGTCGCGCTGTCGTACGCATCGTGGAACGGAACGCTGCCAACCGTGATCGCCGAGCCGACCACCGTGTTCGTCGCGCCGTCGATCACACTGACCGTGTTGGCGTCGTAGTTCGTCACATACAGGTCCCCGTTCGCGCTGTCGTACGCGACGCCGGTGGGCCCCGAGCCGACCGTGATCGCCGAACCGACCACCGTGTTCGTCGCCGGACTGATCACGCTCACCGAGTTGCCTTCGTAATTCACCACGTAGATGTCCCCGTTGCCGCTGTCGTACGTCAGATCGTAGGGTTCGGGCCCGACCGTGATCGGTGAGCCAACCACTGTGTTCGTCGCCCCGCTGATCACGCTCACCGTGTCGGACCCGAAGTTCGCAGCATACACATCGCCGTTCCCGCTGTCGTACGCGAGGCCGAACGGGCCCCCGGTCTCCGAGATGGGCGAGCCGATCACCGCGTTCGTCGCCCCGTCGATCACGCTCACCGTGCCGGAGTCGGAGTTCGCCACGTAGACCGTCCCGGTGTCACTGTCGTAGGCAACGCTGAACGGCTCGTCGCCGACCGAGAGGGTGGCGACCACGCTCCCCGCCTCGCCGACCGATCCGTCCGCGGCCACCGACGGCGTGAGCGCGCCCGCGACGGGAGCGTTCTCGAGGGCTGCCGGAGGGGCGGCCGACGACCGCGTGAGCCCCGCCGAACGAGCCTCGAGCGATTCCAGCCCGACGGTTCGGGTGAGCGAGAGGCCCGCGACGACACTCCCGCCCATGGCGCTCGCCGCGGTCATCGCGGTCACCACGGCGACGACCAACCACACCGAGCTTCGGACACTTCGCCCTGCCGGGCCCCGGGACGATGGCATGGCGACCGCCACCGACAGGTCCCTCTTGAGCGTTACAGCAACCTCACGCGGGCGTCCGAGACCGGGGCCTGCCGGCCCCGTCGCGCCCCCGCCGCCCGCCGCCGACCCAGCTACTCCCGGCGACGGAGCCCCTCGAGCTTCATCCGCTGCTCGAGGGCGGCGATCGAGCGGATCGTGGGGACCACCGTGTCGGCGTTCAGGGAGATCGAGTCGATCCCCTCGCGGACGAGGAACTCGGCGAACTCGGGGTACACGCTCGGCCCCTGGCCGCAGATCCCGACCGTCTTCCCTTCGGCGTGGGCCCCCTCGATCAGCTGGTGGACCGCGGCGAGGACCGCCGGATCCCGCTCGTCGAAGTATCCCATCCGGCCGAGGGTCTCCGAGTCCCGGTCGGCGCCGAGAACGAGCTGGGTGAGGTCGTTCGAGCCGATCGAGAAGCCGTCGCAGTGGCGCGCGAACTCCCGGGCGAGGAAGACGATCGACGGCACTTCCGCCATCAGGTAGAGCTTGAAGTCGCGCGAGCGGCGGAGCCCGGAGCCTTTGAGCGTCTCCGCGATCTCCTCGAGTTCCCAGGTGTTGCGGACGAACGGCAGCATCACCATCGCGTTCTTGAGGCCCTGCTCCGTCCTCACCCGGTGGATCGCCTCGAGCTCGCAGAGGAACGCGGGCCGGTAGACCGGCGAGACGTAGCGCGAGCATCCGCGCCAGCCGATCATCGGGTTCTCCTCGACGGGCTCGTACTCCTCCCCGCCGGGCATCCCGCGGTACTCGTTCGTCTTGAAGTCCGAGGTCCGGACGATCACGGGGCGGGGGTGGAACGCCTGACACACCCGGCCGATCCCGTCGGCGAGCCGCCGGACGAGCTCGTCCTTCTTGCCCTTCTTGATCAGGGCGAGAGGATGCTCGCGGACGTGGGCGGTGAAGATGAACTCGATCCGGAGGAGACCCACCCCCGAGACGGGCAGCCGGGCGTACTCCTCGGCCTTCTCGGGCACCCCCACGTTGACGAGGATCTTCGTCGCGGTCACCGGGACCGAGTCGTGGCTCACGCCGGCGGGCAGCACGGCGGGGGCGGTCCCCTTCGGCGTCGCCTCCGCCCGGATCCCCCGGTAGACCGATCCGGTCTTCCCGTCGACGGTCACCTCGCTCCCCTCGGCGATCGTCCGCGTCGCCTCGCGCGTGCCGACGACGCAGGGGACGCCGAGCTCCCGGGAGACGATCGCGGCGTGGCAGGTCATCCCTCCCTCGTCGGTGACGATCGCCGCGGCCCGCGACATCGCCGGGACCATGTCGGGGGTCGTCATCGTCGTCACGAGCACCTCGCCGGCCTTGAGGCGCTCCATCTCGGCCGCGCCCCGGAGCAGGCGGGCGACACCGCCCGCGACGCCGGGGCTCGCGCCGAACCCCCGCACGATCGGCTCGCCCGCCCCCGAGGAGCCCGCCGGGGCGAGGGCGCCGGAGGTGCCCGCCGTCGAGGTCGGGATCGTCGTCACGGGGCGCGCCTGCACGATGTAAAGGGCGTCCGCGTCGCCGCACCACTCGACGTCCATCGGGCGCCGGTAGCGGGACTCGATCAGCCGGGCGAGCGAGACGAGGCGGAGGAGGCGAGCATCGGAGAGCTTCTGGCGCGAGCGGTCAGCGGCCGGGACCTCCTCGCGACGGTTCCCCCCCTCCGAGGCCCGGACGAGCCGGACCTTCTGCTCGGAGATCTGCTTGTGGACGATCTTCTGCGTCGCCCCGTCGACGACGTAGTGGTCAGGGGTCACCTCGCCCCCCACGATCAGCTCCCCGAGGCCCCAGCCGGCCTCGACGAGGATGTGGTTCTCCCCGGTGTTCGGGTCCCGGGTGAAGAGGATCCCGCTGACCGTCGCCTCGACCATCTTCTGGATCAGCACGGCGAGGCGGACCGCCGAGTGGTCGAACCCCTTCTTCTGGCGGTAGACGAGGACCCTCGAGGTGAAGAGGGACCCCCAGCAGGACCGGATCGCCGCGAGGACGTTGTCGACCCCTGCCACGTTGAGGTACGTCTCCTGGAGGCCCGCGAACGACGCTCCCTCGAGGTCCTCGGCCGTCGCGCTCGAGCGGACCGCCGAGAACGTCGCGGAGGACTCCCGGACGAACGTCTCGTAGGCGGCGGCGATCGGGGCGCGGAGCGCCGCCGGGAACTCGGTCGCGGCGAACGTCGAGCGGATCCGCGAGGAGGCGGCTTCGACCGTGTCGGGCCGAGCGGGATCGATCGACGCGAGCGCCTCGGGGATCACGGTCCTGAGGTCGGTCGCGTCGACGAACGCCTGGTACGCCTCGGTCGTGACGACGATCCCGGGCGGCACCGGGAGGCCCTGACGGACCAGCTCGCCCAGCTTCCCCGCCTTCCCTCCGACGAGCGCGAGGGCGTCGTCGGAGACGTCCGAGAGAGGGACGACGAGCGCCACGATCCTCCCTACGCCGGGCCCCGCTCGAACAGGAAGGCCACGAGGTCGGCGGACGGCGAGTACGGGTGCACCGAGTGGCTCTCCACCGGACGCCAGGCCGACCGGGGAGGGAGCGCGCTCGCGATCAATTCGGCCCTCCCGCTCGCTCCCGCCCTCGGAACAACCTCGTAGTAGTGGAGCCGCCCGCCGGGCGCGACAGCGCGTGCGACCAAGGGAGCGTACTTAATCCCTTCGCGGGGAAGGTTGAACACGGCGCGCTCGAACGGCTCCGCCGACTCCACGAACGCCTCGATGCGGGCCCGCTCGGCCCGGATCCGCGAGGCGAACGGGTACCGAGCGGCGGAGGAGCGCAGGAGCGCGATCGCCTCCTCGTTCGCGTCCACGGCCACGATCTCCCGGGCTCGGGCGCCCTGCGCGATCGTGAGCGAGAACGGTCCGACGCCGCAGGCGAGGTCGTAGACGCGCTCGCCGGCCGCGACCGCCCCGGCCACGAGGGCGTGCTCGCGGGCGAGGCGCGGCGAGAAGTACGCTCGCTCGACATCGACCTCGATCTCAAGCCGGTTCTCCCGGTGTCGCGTCCTCCATCCGCCGGCGCCGGCGATCCGCTCGACGGACCTTCGTCGTTCGGGGCCGTGGACCCCCCGGTCCCAGCCGACGATCCGCGCTCCGGGGACGAACCTGAGGAGCGCCTCTCCGATCTCCTCCTTCCGCGTCTCGAGGGAAGGCGGGATCCGGACGAGGACGATCTCGCCGATCACGTCGAACGACCGAGGGAGGTCCGCCAGGAGCTCGGGTCCCCACGGGAGGAGCTCCCGGAACTCCCCGGGGCCGCGGGGTCGGTGCGGGGAGAAGGTTCGCTCGACGACCTCCCCCCAGTCGGAGGGAATCGGGACGTCGGGTCGAAGAGGGAACGTGACGGTTCCCTCGCCCCGGAGGATCGCGACGTCGGTCCGGAGGGCGGCCCGTTCGAGCAGCGCCCTCCGGACCTCTTCCGCCCTCGCCCGGGGAACGACGAGCGCGCGGCCGATCATGCCGGGGAGGTGGCGACGGACCTGTCCAGCAGAAGGGGGAGGAGCTCCGCGCCGCGTCGGAGCCCGAGGGT
>JASIEC010000114.1 GCA_030046135.1 Thermoplasmata archaeon
CGCTGGTCCGGGGGACCGATCGACGCCGACCGGGATCGCAGCCATCAGCCCGACCCCTTCGCGTACGTCCGACACGGACACTCAGAGCGTGTCAGACGGCCGTCGTACATAAACCCCCACCTCGAGTGGAAATCGGGGGGTCTATCGTTCCGGACTGACGGACGGAGCCGGCGGACACGGAGCGGACACCTTGACCGGACGACGGGGAGTCGCAGTCCCGTGCCGCGTCGCGGAGCGGGGGCCGCTGGGGGAGGAGGGCGACGCCGACCGCCGGAGTTCGGGGGGATCGCGCGACGGAGTCGTCGGACGTTCCCGTTATGGGACGCGGAGATTCACCTCGCTCCGGAGGGGTGGGATCCATGCAGTCGACGAGCGATCCGGCGAGGTTCTTCCGCCGGGCCGAGGAGGAGCTCCTCGAGTTGTCGATCGATTCGCAGCGAGCCGACTGGATCTACTCGACGTACATCAACCCCGACACCGAGGAGCTGTCCTCGAGGGCCCTCTCTCGCCTGATGCAGGGGACGATGCGTCTCGCCAAGGAGGCGACCTCGATCCCGGTGTCCCGCCTCGGCCCGGAGGAGAGCCGCAAGGCGAGACTGCTCCGCGCCTCCCTCCCGCTGCTCGCCCCGTCGGACCCGAAGGAGTCGGAGGAGGTCGCGCGGCTGGTCGCCTCGATGCAGGGCCGGTACGCGAAGGGCAAGTACGCTCCGGCCGGCGCGAAGGAGCCCCTCGATCTCCAGGCCCTCTCGCACATCCTCGAGGAGAGCCGTGACCCGCGCGTGCTCGCCGACGTCTGGATCGGCTGGCACCGCGTGGGGCGCGAGATGCGCCCCGAGTTCGAGCGGTACGTCGACCTCGCGAACCGGGGGGCTCGGGAGGTGGGCTTCGCGGACACCGGCGCGATGTGGCGCTCGCGCTACGACATGGAGCCGGACGCGTTCGCGCGGGAGGTCGACCGCCTGTGGGCCCAGGTTCGACCGTTCTACGAGTCCCTGCACGCGTACACGAGGACCCGGCTGCGCGCGACGTACGGTCCCGAGCTCGTCCCCGAGAAGGGCCCGATCCCGGCGCATCTGCTGGGCAACATGTGGGCCCAGCAGTGGGACTCCCTCACCCCCCTCCTCGCGCCGGAGGCGAGCGACCCCGGCTACGACCTGACGAAGCTCCTGGTCCAGCGCGCCACGACCCCCACGGGGATGGTCCGGTTCGCCGAGGCGTTCTTCGTCTCGCTCGGTCTCGATCCGCTCCCCCCGACGTTCTGGGAGCGCTCGATGTTCGTCCGGCCCCGGGACCGGGAGGTCGTCTGCCACGCGAGCGCCTGGGACGTCGACTTCGTGGACGACCTCCGGATCAAGATGTGCATCGAGATCACGGGCGAGGATTTTGCGACGGTCCACCACGAGCTCGGGCACAACTACTACCAGCGCGCCTACGGCGGCCTCCCGCTCCTGTTCCGGGACGGCGCGCACGACGGGTTCCACGAGGCGATCGGGGACACGATCGGACTGTCGGTGACCCCGGCGTACCTCACGCAGATCGGGATCCTATCCTCCGCCGACGGGGCGGGCGACGACCTCACGTTCCTGCTGCGTCGGGCGCTCGAGAAGATCTCCTTCCTCCCGTTCGGGCTCGTCGTGGACCGCTGGCGCTGGGAGGTGTTCAGCGGCGCGATCGGACCTAAGGACTACACTCGACGCTGGTGGGAGCTGCGGCGGCAGTACCAGGGGGTCACGCCCCCCGTGCCGCGCGACGAGACGGAGTTCGATCCGGGCGCGAAGATGCACGTCGCCGCGAACGTGCCGTACATGCGCTACTTCCTCGCCCACATCCTCCAGTTCCAGTTCCACCGCGCCCTCCTCCAGTCGGCGGGCGTCGCGGGTCCGCTCCACCGCGGCTCGATCTACGGATCGAAGGAGGCCGGCCGGCGGCTCGGGGCGACGCTCGAGATGGGCGCCCGGAAGGAGTGGCCCGACGCCCTGGAGACCCTGACGGGCGAGCGTTCGATGAACGCGGCCGGACTTCTCGACTATTTCGCCCCGCTCCGACGCTGGCTCGACGAGCAGAACCGGGGCCATCCCGTCGGCTGGTGAGTCGCCCGCCCCCGCGCGCTGCACCGCTCGGGCGGCCACCGTCCCCGGCCGCCGCGAGGTTCTTACGTGCCGGCCCGCCTTCCCCCCCGCGATGCTGCTCGACCCAGGCGAGAGCGTCCTTCGGAGCGCCTACGCGGTCCTCGAGCGCCCCGAGGCGGGCGCCGAGCGCGGGGGCCCGGGGGTCCTCTACCTCACGAACCATCGCCTGCTGTTCGAGGCCCCGGCGTCGCGGGGCCTGGTCCGAGATTTCGTGCAGGGTCGCGAGAACCACCTCGCCTGGCACGAGCGCCTCCACGAGATCCGCAACGTCTCGGTCCGTCGGGGACGCCTGGCCCGCCCGCGGCTCGTCGTCGAGGTCCCGACGGGCCGGCCCGTCTTCGACCTCCTCGAGCCCGAGGCGTGGGCGAGCGCGATCGCCGAGGCCCGACACGCTTCCCCACCGGCGTCCGCTCCCGGGGCCGTGGTGTCGCACACGATCGAGCGCCAGGTTGTCAAGGTCCGGTGCCGGTTCTGCGGGAGCCTCGCGAACGAGGTCGACGTCCGCTGCCCCGCCTGCGGCGCCCCGATGTGAACGGCGGGCGGTCCCGGCCCGTCAGTTGTCGAGCGGCGGCGGGTCCCGGGTCCACGCCCGGAGCGTGAGGGGCGCCCCGTCGTGCCGCGAGAGAGCGTCCCGGACGGGCCGGACCGCTCGGATCGCGTGGTAGAGGAGCTCGAACCCCGCGTCCTCGGCCTCGGCGAAATCGCCGGCCTCGGGGGTCCCCGGGACGAGGACGGTGATCGACCCCGGGTCCCACCGGAGCATCACGAGGCCCGCTCCGTCGCGCCGGGCCCAGGCCAAGAGCCGCCCCGAGGGGCGCACCACCTCGCCGACCCAGCGCAGCGAGCCGAACCAACGTCCAGCGAGGCTCCGAAGGCGGGCCTCGCCGCCCGAGCCGGTGGGAAGCTCGAGGTGCGCGATCGATCGGAGCTCTCCCACCGACTCGAGATCGACGCCCCCCGGCCCGGCGAGGGCCCGGTAGCCTCCGTGGGCCCGTTCGACCAGGCCCTCGCGCTCGAGCCGCCGGAGCGAGCGCGACAGCGACTCCGGATGCGCGGAGAGGACACGACGGAGCCCGCTGAACGTGACGAGTCCCCCGAGTTCCTGCAGGGTCCCGAGCACCCGGTCGTCGAGCCGACCGGTCTCGACCAGCTCGGTCCCCGACGCTTCCGAGCGCATCTCTGCCCGGACCGGAGCGGGGGAATTTAGCGGGGCGCTTCCTCCGGGGCCACCGCCGGTCCCCGACGGCCGAGTCCGCGTGACCGCCTCCCGCGCGACCCGGTCAATATCCCCGGCCCCGAGGTACCTTGGACCTCCCC
>JASIEC010000115.1 GCA_030046135.1 Thermoplasmata archaeon
CGCTCGTGACGAAGCTCGACGCGCTCGGCCTGCCCCGCGAGGAGGGCCGGGGGATCATCGCGGTCGAGGGGACGAACATCCTGCTCGACGTCACGAAGGGGATCCAGTACCTCAACGAGACGATGGACCTCATCGTCGACGCGTTCAAGGAGGCGATGAACCGCGGACCGCTCGCGAACGAGAAGGTCTACGGGCTCAAGGTCCGCCTCGTCGACGCGAAGCTCCACGAGGACTCGATCCACCGCGGGCCGGCCCAGACGATCCCGGCCGCCCGCTCGGGGATGTACGGGGCGATGTGCCTCGGGGACCGGCTCCTGCTCGAGCCGTTCCAGAAGGCGACGGTGAACGTCCCCCAGGAGGTCCTCGCCGGGGCGACCCGGGAGCTCCAGCGGCGGCGCGGCGAGATCCTCGACATGACGAGCGTGGGGGACCTCCAGACGGTCGTCGCGAAGGTCCCCGTCGCCGAGATGTTCGGGTTCGCCTCCGACATCCGCAGCGCGACGGCGGGCAAGGTCCTCTGGGCGACCGAGTCCCTCGGCTTCGAGCCCGTTCCCTCCGAGCTCCAGCCGAAGGTCGTCGCCGAGGTCCGCCAGCGGCGCGGCCTCAAGCCCGAGCCGTACGACGCCAGCTACTACTCCGGGTAGGGCCGCTCGGGCCCGGAGGCGGGAGCGTCCCGCGCCGTCGCACCGGACCGGCCGGCGGCCCCGGACCTACTACAGCTTGTAGTAGGTTAGGACCGGCTGGGCCGGACGCCCGCCGACCCGGGCCCGTCGAGCGTCCGCTGCCCCCCGGGGCGCGGTCCTTCGGCCGAGCGCGATCGGATCGGCCAGGCACCCTCGTGGTCGAGGAGCCATCGCTTCCGCCAGAGCCCCATGCCGAACCCCTGGAGCGTTCCCGTCTCGCCGACGACCCGGTGGCAGGGGATGACGATCGGGATCGGGTTCCGTCCCATCGCCCCTCCCACGGCCCGCGCCGCGCGCTCGAACCCCGCGCGTCGCCCGAGCTCCCCGTACGTCACCGTCCGTCCGCACGGCACGTTGAACAGCACCGACCAGATCTGCCGGTCGAAATCCGAGCCCGTCTCGGGGGCCACGGTGACATCGAACCCGGTTCGTCGACCCCGGAAGTACTCCCCGAGCTGCCGGGGGGGGCTCCCCTCGGGGAACGGACCCCGTCGGCGCGTCGCGCCGCCGGGGACGACCGACGGGCGGCGTCCGTTCTCGAGGAGATCGACGAGATGGACGGTCGACCCCTGGTAGGCGATCCGGAACGAGCCGATCTGGGTGGGAACGTCCGCGACCTCGAGCCGCTCGGTCATCGTCGGGAGAGGAGGAGCGCCGCCTTATCTCCGTTTCAACCGGCCCCGCCGCTCAGGAGGCCGTCGGAGGTGATCCGGAACTCGGCGCTCCCCTCCGGGCGCGAGCGGTGCTTGACGAGCACGACCCGACGGCGCGGCCCCGGGAGCCTCTCGAACCGGAGGATCGTCTTCGCGGCGTGGGCGAGGAACGAGCCTCCGAGAGGCTCGAGCGAGCCGTCGCGCAGGTTGCGCCAGACCTGGTTCGTCAGCACGACGGGGGTCGCCGTCGACCACGCCGTCGACACGAGGTCGGCGACCTCGACGGAGAGCGCCTGACGGGCGTCGTCCTCCTCGGGCCCCGAGAGGGACAGTCGGTAGAGGTACGTGAGCGAGTCGACGACGACGAGCCCGACCGGCCGCCGGCCCTCCCTCACGAGGCCGCAGGCGGCGTCGACCGCCCGCGTCTGCTCCTCGAGGCTCTTCGGGGCGGAGAGGAGGAACCGGGGGAGGATCGCGTCGGCCGACCCCCCTCCGATCGAGCGGAGCCTCTCGAGGCTCACCCCCTCCGTGTCGATGTAGAGGACCCACCGCCCTTCCTTCGCCACCCGGGCGGCGACCTCGAGGCAGAAGAGGGTCTTCGCGCTCCCTCCCTCCCCGAAGACCTCCGTCACGCTGTCCGTCTCGAGGCCCCCTCCGAGGAGGTGGTCGATCGAGGCGATCCCCGTCGGGAGCCTCGCGGGCTCGGGCATCGGCTCGCGAGGCGGGGTCCGCGCTTAATCTAGTGGCCCCCCGAGGCGTCCCGAAGGGGATACGGCACGCCGACCTCGGGGAGCGTCACCGACCGCGACGGGCGGAGGAACGCCTCCGGGTGCTCCGTGTGGATCGGGAACACCGCGCGGGCTCCCACGGAGCGGACGATCGCGTCGAGCTCGCGGCCCGAGGCATGCCCGCTCGCGTGCATCTGGTGGAAGCCGAGGCCGAAGTGCTCGAGCCAGTTGTGCATCACCTTGTCGTCGACGTCGTCCTCGCTGAACGGCTCGCTCATCGAGTGGATGAACGGGCTCCCGGTCGGGGGCCGGAGGTCGATCAGCTCGGGGAAGTGCGCGAGATCGAGAGCGAGGAGGTAGCGTCGGCCGCGCGTTCGGACCTCGGCCGCGGAGAGGGCGGTGTCGAGGAACGGGGCCTCCCAGGAGAAGAATCGCTTCTTCTTGCGGGCGTAGACGAGCGGGCCCCCGTCCGCGCCGGGGAGCGGGAGGTCGAGCTCGGGATACCGGCCCGCGAGCGAGGTGAGGAGGTGCGCGGTCCGCGTGGAGACGACGAGCGAGCGGTCGGCGGCCCGGGCCGCCTCGGTGAGGGTCCGAAGGCGGTCCAAGTCCCGCGGGTACGTGCAGGCGAGGGCCAGGTCGGGGTGGTGCTCCAGGATGCGGTCGACCCCCCGGCGCACCCCTTCCTCGGAGAGGTTCTTCCGGGGATCCGGCCCCGCCCGGGTCCCCTCGATGAGGAGCGCCGCCGGGCGCTCCTCGGCGGCCGCCGTGAGGAACGTCCGGGTATCCTCGGCGCGCGGGCCGTGCTGGCGGAAGTCGCCGGTGTAGGCGATCGTCCCCTCCGAGGTGCGGATCAGGAACCCGTAGGCGAACGGCACCGAGTGGTCGACCGGGTACGGGACGACCTCGAGGCCGCCGACCCGGACCGGTTGGCGGTCGGCGAACGTCCTCCAGTCGTGGTCCCCGTAGCGCATCGACGGGCTCGAGCGCTGGATCGCGTCGAGCACGTCCTTCGTCCCCGGGCCCACGTGCACCGGGATCGACGGGTCGAGGAGCCCCAGGTACCCCGCGTGGTCCGCGTGGGCATGGCTCACGAACACCCCGTGGATCTCGGGCGGCTTCCAGCCGAGGTCGGCGTCCGCGAGCGCCTCCTCCGAGTACAGGCCCTCGACCCGGGGCAGGAGGCCGAACTCGAGGAGGTCCTGGACGGGGCTCGTCGACCTCGGCTTGAGGTAGTCGACGAAGTACTGCTCGTAGCGGGGCGAGAACGACGGGCCGAAGTCGAACAGGATCCGATCCGGCCCGTCCTCGACCAGGATCTTGTTCCCGCCGATCTCCCGGACCCCGCCGAGGAACGTCACCGTGGGGCGTGCCACGGTTCGCCCACGGAGCGCGCGCCCTAAGGGTTGGTGGGGCCCCGCCGCGCCGGGGGCCGGGACCGCCCGACTAGCGGGCCTTCAGGACCTTCTTGACGTTCGGGTGCTCTTTGGTGAAGATCTTCCCGCCGCAGTTGTCGCACCGGACGCCGAAGAGATTCGCGTCGGAAGGAAGGGCCTCCCCGCAGCGGATGCACCGGAACATCGCGGACCTCGACGCGCCCGGGGGAGCTTAACGATTGCCGGCCTCTAGGCGGGCGCCCGGGGCGTCCCCTCGGCCCCCGACGTCTCGGCGCGGGTGATCGGCGGCGGGGGGGCGAAGACGTAGGCGTTCGACGCGAACCGGGCGCCGCAGCGGCGGCAGACGAAGATCCCGCTCGCCACACGCCGCACCGTGACGGTGGCGCAGCGGGGGCACGCCGCGGGGGTCTTCTTCGACCGGTCGATCTCGAGGACGCGCCGGCGGATCCGGATCCCGTAGCGGGGCCCCATCCAGCCGGTCGACCCGACCTTCTTCGTCCGGCGGTTCATGCGGACCCTCCGCGGAGGAGCCGGCGCATCCGGTCCCCGTGCTGGAACGCTCGGCGCACGGTGGCCCTCACGTCGTCGGGGGAGAACGCCCCGACGAGGCCCTTCTGCATCGCGACGACGCGGCCCGTCTCGTCCGTCGCGACCGTGAGGCGGCCCTGGGCGGCGCTCTCCTCGTCGAACGTCGGGTCGACGACGATCGCTTCGCCGAGGCGCACGAACGTGCACTCGATCGGGAGGTGGTCGACGGCGAGGGGATAGTCCGCCTCGGCGACGCCGAACCGCTTCGCGGGGACCGTCGCGTGGGAGAGCGCTGCCACGCCCGCGAGGAGGGCCGCGTCGATGAGGTTGCCGCCGTGGTCGAGCACGTGGAGATCGACGTAGCAGACCCACGTCTTCTCTCCCGGGGTGACGCACAGGCGGGCGAGGTCGATCGTCTCCGCCGCGCGGATCGCGCGGTCGACGACCCGGGAGACCTCGATCGCCCCGGGCTGGGGCGGCCCCGGCTCGAACGTGGGGCTCGAGAGGGGCGTGAGCTCGGCGTTCGTCGTGAGGACCCCCGCGTTCGGGGTGTCAGGGAACGGCTTCCCCGGCTCCAGCTTGATCCCCGCGAGGACGGCCGTCGTCCCGATCCGCACGAGCGCGCTGCCGTCGGCGGTGACGACGAACCCGGGCTCGATCGACGTGGCTCGGTACTCGTCGGGCCCGCGTCCGTCGAGGCGCTTCCCCACGGCCGCGAGGTCGAGGATGTGGGTGGTCCGGATCTCGGCCGCCACCTCCTCGCTCATCGGGCCGCCTCCGCGATCGGGGTGAGCGTGTAGCGCTCGCGCAGCGCCGCCTTCATCTTCTCGTAGATGTCGCGGCACCCCTGGACGCCGAGATCGAGGGCGCGCCCGAGCTCCTCCTCGGTCATGTGCCCCTCCATCTGGAGCAGCACCAGCCGGCCGGACTGCGGGACGAGCGCCATCGGGAGGTCCGCCTCGCCGAAGTTGTCCTCCTCCTTCTTGAGGTCGAGGACGATCTCGCCGCCGACCTTCCCGACCGCGACGGCGGGCAGGAGGTCGACCATCGGGATCCCCGCGTCGGCGAGCGCGACCGACGCCGCGACGAGCCCCGCGCAGCGCGTCCCCGCGTTCGCCTGGAGGACCTCGATGTAGACGTCGATGCTCGTCCGGGGGAACTCCTCCGCGAACACGACGGAGTCGAACGCCTCCGCGATCACCTTCGAGATCTCCTGGCTGCGCCGGTCGAGCCCGGGGCGCTTCCTCTCGTCGACGGAGAACGCCGCCATGTTGTACCGGCACTGGATCACCGCCTTGTGGTTCTGCTGAAGATGGCGCGGGTGGACCTCGCGCGGCCCGTAGACCGCCGCCATCACCTTGTTGTGGCCCCACTCCACGAACGCCGAGCCGTCGGCGTGGCGGAGCGCCCCCGCCTGGATCCTCACGGGCCGCAGTTCGTTCTTCAACCGGCCGTCGATGCGTCGGCCGTCCGGGGTGAGCAGGATCGGCGTCTCCTTCGCGCCCACGTTCCCCATCGTTGCCCTCCGGACCCCTACAGGCGCTCCGACGGGGGCGCGGGCGGTTCGTCGCGGGCGTCCTCGTCGGGCGACGCGAAGCCCCCCGGCCCCGCGATCTCACGGTCCGACGGGCCGGCGTACGGCCGGTCGGCCGGCTGGGTGGCCCGGAGGTAGTTCTCGATGTGCGTCGTGAGACCGGAGCGCGGTCCGTTCTCCTCGATCAGGCGCAGGACCTCCGAGACGCGCTGGATCGCCTCCGGGCTACCGCCGACCCAGATGCGGCCGTTCTGGCCGATCGCGACCTTCGCGCCGGTGTGACGCGAGATCGTGTCGATCATGGAGCCTTTCTTGCCGACGAGGCGGGGGACCCGCGCGGGGGAGATCCGGACGATCGTCCCTCCGTCGAGCTTGCCCAGGCCCTCGCCGAGCATCGTGACCCCGATCCGCCCGGTCGCCTCCAGGCTCTCGACCCGGACGAGCACCGCGTCGCCGACCGTGAGATAGCGACCGGTCTCGCCGATGTCGACCTTCCAGGGGGTCCCGGTCATGTGGAGGGGCGCCCAGCGGGGGGCCCCGATGTCGAGCAGCCAGAACGTCGTCTGGGCGTCCGTCACGGTGCCGACCACGAGGTCGCCCGCCTTGGGGACGTACCGTCCCGACAGCGGGATCACCTCGACGGACGACGCCTGGGGCGACAGGAGGCCCAGGACGCTGGCGTAGACCTTGCCGCCGACCCGGTACGTGCCCGGGCCCGGTTTCATCCCCCGCGCGGGGAGCTCCTCGCCAGGAAGAACTAGTACGCGCTCGCGGCCGGCCTCCGCCGGGCCGCCCTCGTGGCCACGCGCTCGGTGGCCCGGCCGGTGTCCTCTAGACATGTTGCTTGCTGCACCGGGCCGCGCGACGGGAGTTCGCTATTTAACCAAAGCGGTCTCGGCGGCGCCCTTCGTCCTCGCGTTGAGCTTCTCGTAGAGCTCGGTCTGCACGCCGGCCGGGATCTCGAGGACGCCGCTCCAGGAGCCGTTCGGGAGCCAGCTCTCCTCGAGCAGGCGACCGAGCCCCTTCAGCTCGCCGATCACGCGGGGATAGTGCTGGGCCGGGAGCCGCACCCGGACCTTGACGACATCGAACCGGATCGGGATGATCGGCCGCAGCTTCGCGAGGATCTCCTGCACCTGGGCGTCGACGGGATGGAACGGGTCGATGTGGACCTTCGCCTCCGTCATGGCGGCCTCGATCCGGGCCGGCGGATGCGGGGCGCCCGTCTGCGGGTTCATCGCGTTCCGCGCGATCGTGGCGACGATCTGGCGGCGCTTCGCTTCCTGGAGCTTGTGACGCTGCTCGGTGGTGACCTGGACCTCGCCCTTCAGGACGATCTGGCGCGCGATCTCGGCCAGGTTGCGCGTGTGGAACGTCCGCTCGAGGTGCTCCTCCGAGATCTTGTCGCCTTTCTTCGCGTCCTTGAACACCTGGTCGAGCGCGAGCTTGTCCGCGAGGTCGACCGACTTCCCGTCCTTCAGGTCCTGGACGGCCTCGGGGTCCACGAGGACCTCGAACCTCGAGCCCTGGGTCTCCCAGCGCGCGATCACCGCGTCGTCGACCTTCACCATCGGAAGGTCCTCGGGAGGACCCCGCTACGAGCGCCCGCTCCGGCCGGAGCCGGAGGCGCCCGCGGAGGGGAGTCGCGCCGCGTACTTCTGGATCTCCTCGGGGAGGAACCGGGTCATCCCGGCGCCCGCCTCGACGGTGCACACCTCGACCTGGGCGAGGCTGCCCCCCTCCTCGAGCCCGGCCCGGAGCCCCTCGAGCGCGAGGAGGATCGCGGCGTCCCGATCGAGGCCGGGGCGGTACTTCTGCTCGAACAGCTCCATCACGGGGCCCTTGTTGCCGCCCGTGCTCGCGGCCCGGAAGTTCGTGAGCGAGCCGGACGGCTCGGTCTCGAACAGATGGATCCCCTCGTCGTCGTACCCGCCGACGAGGAGCGCGGTCCCGAACGGGCGGACCCCGCCGAACTGGGTGTACTGCTGCTTGTAGTCGCAGATCTTCCGCACGAGCATCTCGACCGGCATCGGCTCGGCGTAGGTGACGCGGTTCACCTGGGCGGCGAACCGGGCGTAGTCGACGAGGACCCGGGCGTCCGCGACCAGGCCCGCGGTCGCGCAGCCGATGTTCTCGTCGATCTGGTGGATCTTCTCGAGGCTCGCCGCCTCGGCGAGCCGGGGGTTCGGGATCCTCCGGTCGGCGATCAGGACGACGCCGTTGGAGTACGTGACCCCGGCCGTGGTCGCCCCGCGGCGCACCGCCTCGCGGGCGTACTCGACCTGGAAGAGGCGGCCGTCCGGAGAGAAGACGGTGATCGCCCGGTCGTAGGCCATCTGGCCCGGTTGCATCTCCATGCGCTCGCCTTCGACGCGGCACCGAGGTCCCGCTTATAACGGCCGCCGTCGCGGTGGCGTCCTCTCCACCGCGTTTCTCTCGTACCGCCCCGCGCCGGGCCCGACAAGCGTAAGAACGCGGCTCGGCCGTCGTCCGGCATGGCGTCGTCGCCCGGGCCGTC
>JASIEC010000116.1 GCA_030046135.1 Thermoplasmata archaeon
GGGCGACGGCGGCCTCGACGCGGGCCGCTTCGCCGTCGGCGGAGGCGGAGCGAGACGCCGGCATCGAGGCGTCTGGGACGCATGCGCATATGGACCCTTCGTTTCCGCGGAGGCGTCCGGTCGAGGGCGGGAGCGACCCTTATCGCTCGGCCCGCCGTACAGGCGATCAGGCGATGGCGAGCGCGCTCGAAGCCCACGGGGCGTCCCTGTACGAGCCGCTCGGCGGGGGCAAGGTCCGCTGCACGGCCTGCGCGCGGTACTGCGCCATCCCCGACGGTTCGCACGGCTTCTGCTTCGTCCGCAAGAACGAGGGCGGCCGGCTCGTGCTGCTCACCTACGGCCTCGCCTCCGCGGTCCAAGTCGACCCGGTGGAGAAGAAGCCGCTCTCGCACTACCGCCCCGGCACCCGGGTCTACTCGATCGGCACCGTCGGCTGCAACTGGCGCTGCCTGTATTGCCAGAACGCCGAGATCTCCCAGGAGCACGAGGTCCGGGGCCGGCCCCTCTCTCCGCGGGCCGCGGTCGCCGGAGCGCGCCGCTACGGTTGCTCGGGCGTGACGTTCACGTACAACGAGCCGACGATCTTCGCCGAGTACGCCCTCGACGTGATCCAGGAGGCCCACGCGGCCGGGCTGTTCGCGAACTTCGTCACGAACGGCTACATGAGCCCCGAGGCGGTCGACCTCATCGGCCCGCACCTCGACGCGGTGAGCGTCGATTTCAAGGGGAGCGGGGAGGCCGGGTTCCTGCGCAAGTACATCACCGCGAAGGGACCGGAGCCGATCTGGGAGACCGCGGCGGGCCTCCAGCGCCACGGTGTCCATGTCGAGGTCACGGACCTCATCGTCCCCTCGGTCGGCGAATCGGTCGAGGCAACGCGAACGCTCGCGCGGTACGTCCGCGACACGCTCGGCCCCGAGACGCCGTTCCACCTTCTCCGGTTCCACCCGGACTATCGCATGATGGACCTTCCCGAGACCCCGATCCCGACGCTCGAAAAGCTGCACGCCGTCGCGAAGGGGGAGGGGCTCGACTACGTCTACCTCGGGAACGTCTGGGGCCACCCGCTCGAGCACACCTACTGCCCGGAGTGCGGGGCGGTCGCGGTCCGCCGCTACGGGTTCACGATCCAGGCCTGGAACCTCGACCGGGAGAACCGCTGCCGCGCCTGCGGGCACCGGATCCCGATCGTCGGGCGGCCGCCGTCCGACTATCTCCCGACGTTCGCGACCCCGGTCTGAAACGGGGCCGTCGGACCGCCTCCCCGACCAGGTGGAGGGGGATCTCGGCGACGTACCGACCCTGGGGGCTCCCTCGAAGGAACTCCGCCGTCGGACGAGGTTCCTCGAGACGGGAGAGCGCAAGACCGGCGTCGTAGAGGCAGCGGGCGTAGCTCGAGAGGGTCCGGCGGTAGGTCTCCGTCCAGAGGACGGTTCGCCGGGAGACCCGCCAGGGGGTCCTGCCCAGCCCTTCCTCCCGATATCCTCGGATCTTCCTCCAGACCGTGGGGCGGGCGAGGCCGTCCGCACCGACGCCGTCCTCGACCTCCCAGACCGACCGCTCATCGAGGTCGAAGCACGGATGGGAGATCGAGAACAGGAACCGTCCGTCGGGCCGGAGCACGCGGGCCGCCTCGGCGACGGCTTCGCCGAGATCCCGGATGTTCATGAGGGCCATGTTCGCGAGGACCACGTCGAACGAACGGTCGTGGAACGGCAGGCGGGTCGCGTCGGCGACCCGGAACACGGCCCCGCTCGGGTGCCGCGCTTCGCGAGACCTCGCGCACCGGATCGACGCCCCGGAGAGGTCAACGCCGACCGAGAGCGCCGCGCCCTGGCGAGCGAACCGCCGCACGAGGTGGCCGTTGCCGCAGGCGACCTCGAGGAGGGCCCGGCCGCGAACGCGGCCGACCAACCGGAGGAGCGGGGGATCGATCAGCGACCGATGCCAGAGGTCCCCCCGCTCGCCCATCCGGCGATCCCTCCAGACCGCAAGGTCGTCCCAGACCGACTTCGTGAGGATCCCCTCGGCCAGCTCCGGGCCGCGGCCGGAGCCGCCGAGTGGATGGAAAAATGTATCGCCCTCCCCCCCGCTCTTCCCCGGCGGCCGCCGTGACGACGAACCTTCGGATCAGCCTCACCATCCTCTCCGTCGGGTTCGGAATCGAGGGGGCGAGCGAACTCGCCTCGTTCGCCTCCAAGGGTTCGTTCCAGCCCGGCCCGAACCTGCTGTTCGTGCTCCCCGCGGCGATGACCCTCGTGGGGCTCCTCTTCGTCTGGTTCGGCCGGCACGAGTGGAACGTCACCCACCATGACCGCGTGAAGAGCGCCCACGCCGTCTTCGGTCTCAGCCTGCTCGGAGGGGTCGTCGCGGGAGCCGTGGTCGGCGCCTTGGTGGTGTTTCCCGGCTGGGGGACCCCGCTCTGGGCGAGCCTTCTGTTCGGCGCCGCGGTCGGCTCGCTCGTCCTCGGCACGTTCGTCACCTACGTGCTGCTCGTCTTCCACCTCGTGGCTCGCCCGAGCCAGGCCGTCCTGATCGCCTCGATCGCCTGGGCGCTGTTCATCTCGGTGCTCGTCGCCAACTCCTTCTCCGACCATCTCGGCGCGATCGTGTCTCTCGCGGTGCACCGCTCGTTCACGATCCCGTCGTTCCTGAGCTCGATCGACACCCTCACCTCGTACCTGTTCGTGTCGTACTTCCTTCTGCTCGGGGCGTACGTCGAAGCGCACCACACGGTGTTCAAGGGGCGGGAGGTCCCGGCGGCCGCCCCGCCGGTCGCCGAGGCGGGTCCCCCGGCGTAAACTCTCCCGGCGCGCTCGACGCCGCCGTCCCGGAAACGGCTCCGATCGCGTCCCCGGAGCGAGCACGGGAATCCCGGAGTCTGACAGAACCCAGTCAGGGAACGACCTGCCCCCGCGGCACGCCGGTCCGCTCGGAGGACCCCCCGAGTTCTGGGGGTGCGCCGAATCGTTAAGGGAGGCGCCCGAGTCTGATGCGCGTGCCGCCGGTGGCCCGAGGCCCGAGCTGGGCCCCGTGGCTCCGACGGTGGGACGAGCAGCAGGAGCGGTTCAATCCGGCGCGTGAGCAGCGATTCCTAGCGATGCTAGATCTGCTCGAGGTGGAGCTGGGCCCCCGGTTCCATGTGCTCGACCTCGGGTCCGGGCCGGGCTCGCTCAGCGTCCGCATCCTCCGTCGTTTCCCCGCCGCCCGGGTGACCGCCGTGGACTACGATCCGGTCGTGCTCCGGGTCGGCCGGGGCGCGTTAGGATCGATGGGAGGTCGCCTCCGCTGGGTCGAGGCGAGGCTCGGGGCACCCGACTGGACGGTCTCCTTGCCTCCGGGCCGGTACGACGGCGCGGTCAGCACGACGGCGTTGCACTGGCTCTCGGTCCCGGAGCTCTCCCGCCTCTACTCTGATCTAGCGCACCTTCTCCGTCGGGGAGGTGTGTTCCTGAACGGGGATCACCTGCCGTGGGGCCCGGGCGAGCCCCAGCTGGTGTCCCTGGGCTCGAAGGTGCGGACGGTCCGTACCTCGCGCCGGGAGCCGGGCCGAGGGCGGGAGACGTGGCGTCGGTGGTGGGAGGAGGCTCGGCGACTCCCCGAGCTACGGTCCGAGTTCGTCGAGCACGATCGCCGCTTCGATCGGCGCCTGTCGCTCCGCCCACCCCGAGCGAACCTGACCTTGGACCGCCACGTCCGAATGCTCAAGGCGGTCGGGTTCCGACCGATCGCGACGATCTGGCAGGAGTTCGAGGATCGAGTTCTGTTCGCCCGGCGGGGACCCCGGGCGACGGCGCTCGACTGAATCGCGCGTGGTCGCCGAGGCCGGCCTCCGAGGGACGGACCCTCTCCTCCGGCCCGCGAGCGCGGAACGACCGCGCGACCCCGTCGGGGCTCGGGTCGCCCTCGGCGGCAGGTGCCGGGGCCAGGATTCGAACCTGGGAACTCCTACGAGAGCAGATCTTGAGTCTGCCGCCTTTGGCCGCTCGGCAACCCCGGCGCCGACTCGGGAGGAGAGGAGTTGGGTTATTGCCCTTCGCGTCCCGGTCGCCGAGGTCGGGGCACGGTTTCGCGACTCGGGCGCCGTTCGGGGGTCGGTGGGGCCGAGGTCGGACGGGACCTCAAAATTCTGACAAATCAGAAAAGTATAATAAATCAGACAGGTTCGCCCCCTCATGGCGAAATCGAGATCGCGACGACCAACCTCGGGGAAGGATGACCCGTGCTGCGGTTCGAGCGGGTGCGCTCCCGGCTCCGCGTGCTGCACTCCGTCGGCCGGAGGCTGCCAGGTGGAGGCCGTCGTCGCCGTGGACGGACGCGGTCAGATGGTCCTGCCGAAGGAGGTCCGCGAGATGTTCGGAGTCAACGCGGGCGACAAGCTCGCCCTCGTCTCGTGGACTCGGGGCGGTGAGCCCTGCTGCCTCACCCTCACGAAGGCGGGCGATCTCGCGGAGGCGGTCCGCAGCGCCTACGGACCGATCCTGAAGGACCTGATCCGGGCATGAGACGCGGCGCCCCGGCGCCGAGCTCGGTCCTGTTCGTCTGCGTCGAGAACGCGTGCCGCTCCCTGATGGCGGAGGCAATGTTCAACGCACGGCCCCCGCCGGGCTGGATGTCGAGCTCCGCGGGGACCCGCCCCTCGGCCCACCCCAATCCGAGGACCGGCCCGTTCCTTGCCGAGCTGGGCCTCTCCCTTCCGCCCCACCCCCCGCAGCCGCTGACCCCCGAGCTCCTCTCCCAGGCCCGGCTCGTGATCACGCTCGGGTGCCTGAACGACGCGAGCTGCCCCGCCTACCTCCGGATGGCAGAGAGCCGCGACTGGGGCCTCCCCGATCCGGCCGGGATGGACGACGCAGGGTTCCGCGAGGTACGGGATCGACTGGTCACGCGGGTTGAGCGCCTGCGCGAGGAGCTCGCAAGCCGCGCGACCGCACGCTCCGCATGAACCGCCCCCTCTCCCACCGGTGCGCGGCCGAGCTCGCGGGCACCGCGCTGCTCGTGGGGATCGGGACCGGCGCGGTGGTCCTCTCGGCTCGATCTCCCGGCGCCTTCCCCGCGCTCCTTGCGCTCGCGTGGTTCGTTGCGGTGTTCCTTCCGATCGTCCTGGTTGTCCGCGTCTCGGGGGCCCACCTCAACCCGGCGGTGACCCTTGCGCTCGCTGCGAGCGGTCGGGCCGCACGAAGGGACGTCCCGCCGTATGTGGCCAGCCAGGTCGCGGGAGCGTTCGTCGGGAGCGCGGCGGTCGCGACGTTCATCGGTCGAGCGGCGCACCTCGGGGCCACCGTTCCGAGGATCCCGAGTCTCGTCCTCGCGATGGGCGCGGAAGCCGCGTTCACGGCGCTCCTGGTCGCCTCCGTCTTCGCCCTCTCGGACCTCGGGGAGGGACCGCGTCGCTGGCGTCTCACCCTCCCGGCCGCCGCCGTCGCTGTGTCCACGTGGGCGATCGGGCCGTGGACCGGCTCGTCGCTCAACCCGGCGCGGTCCGTCGCACCCGCCGTCCTCTCGGGCACGTACACGGATCTCTGGGCGTACGTTCTCACGGTCGCTCTGAGCGGCCTCGCCGTGGCCCTCGTCTGGCGAGCCCGCCCGACGGAGCGGCTCCGGAACGGGACGCGAGCGCGAATCGACGCCTCGGACGCCGTCTCCGACGGTGGCCGGGCCGGAAACTAGGTCCCCCGCTCACCCGCTGGAGTCGTCGTCGTTACCGGCATCCTCGTTGTCCTCGACGGGGCCGGCGAGGGACTCGTCGTCCCGGGACGCGGCGGTCAGCGAGTCGATGGACGCGGCCGGCGGGCCCGCCTTCCCGTGGACGGGGACTCTCCGGACCCGCCCGCAGGCGAGGCAGGTTCTCACCCGGCGCCCGGCCCGGAGCCTCGTCCGGACCGTGCGACCCTCCACCCAGAACGTCGAGCACCCCCGGCAGTAGAGATCCCGGTACTCGGCGACGATCCGGACGTTGTAGCGCATGCCGATTCGCCGGGCGAGCGCGACGTACCGTTCCGACCGTGGGCCCCTCCCGAGCGTCGCCTCTCGCTCGGCGAGCGCGAAGAGATCCGAGATCCTCTCACGCGCGATCCGAACCATCGCACCGGTGCGCCGGCCCCGGCGCCCGCCGCGCTTCAGGGCTGAGGAGACTGGCATACCGGGCAGTACACCGCCGGCTGGGCGATCACCGTGTGGCACCGCACGCAGAACTTTCCAAGCGCGGGCGGTCCGGTCGGACTCGGGGTCGGAGACGTACCGGGCGCCGTGGGCGGCGTCGGCGCCGTCGCGGCCCCCGTCACGAACTTCGGGGGAAGCACCGGCGCGGGGACGGGCGGGGCCGCTCCGACGGCTCCCGGGGGAGGGCCCGCTGCGGAGTCGCCCTGAGGCAGGGTGTAGCCGCACTTCGGGCAGAACAGGGTCCCGTCCGGCGCCATCTCGCCGCAGTGGAGGCAGACCGGCACAGCCCGTGGGAAGGTTAATGCGGTATAACACGGTGGGCCCCGTGGTGAGACGTCGTTCGGTCGCGTTGGTCACCCGCGACCCTAGTCTCTACCACGAATTGGCGGGGTTCCTTCGCGAGCGGCGACTTCCCGCGCTGAGCCTGTTCCCCGGGGACCGGATCCCGGACCGCGTCGCGGTCGTGCTCACGTCCGAGGAAGAGCGCGCGTTGATCTCTCACACGAACGTCCTCGCGGTGCGCGAGGGAGAGGACCGACGGGCGCTCGCGGCGGCGGTGGCGCACGCCCTCGTCGACTCCGATCCGGAGTCGGAGCTCGTCGTCGGGATCGACCCCGGCCCGCGGCCCGGCTATGCGATCTACGCGGGGGGCGAGTGCCTCGGGGAAGGAAACCTCGAATCTCCCGAGGCGGCGATCCGGTTCGCGATCCACCTGAGGCTGCAGTTCCCGGCCCGTCAGCTCCGGTACCGGGTCGGTTCCGGGGACCCTCCGGCCCGGAACCGGATCGTGAACAGCCTTCTCCTCCGCCATCGGTTCGTCGAGCTCGTGAACGAGAGCGGGACGACCCCGCGCGGACGCCGGAGGCCGCGCGATGCGGCGGCCGCCCGGTCGATCGCGAGGACCCCGGGCCAGCCGGTCCGGGAGAGCCTTCCGGCGCACGTCACGCCGGGGGAGATCGCCAACGTACAGCGGCTCAGCCGGGAGGGGAGCGGGGGACGCCTCACGATCTCGCGGAGCACCGCGCACCGTGTCCTTCGAGGAGAGATGACGCTCGCCGAGGCGGTCGGGCTCGCCTCCGCGGCCGGGAGCCGCCCGGTCGAAGGGCGCGCCGCTCCGCGCGAACGACTTTAAGTCGGGCCCCGGGTCGCCGCGAGCGTGCCTCTCTCCCCCGAGATCGAGCGACGGGCCCTGCGCGCGGCCCTCGAGAACGCCGTGGGCCACGGCGGCGAGGCGCGCGCGGGGCCCGTGGTCGCCCGGCTGCTCGCCTCCGATCCGACGCTCCGCCCCCTCGCCGAGGAGGTCCGCTCGTTCGTCTCCGAGACGATCGCGTCGATCCGAGGACTCCCCCCGGCGGAGCTGGACGACCGCCTCGCGGCGCTGGGGGGCCCGGAGCCGTCGAAGGCCGCGGCCCCGCGCAGCGAGGGAGGGACGTTCCCCGAGCTCCCGGGGGCGAAGCCGGGCGCCGTCGTCCTGCGGATGGCCCCGTTCCCGAACGGGGTCCTCCACATCGGGCACGGCCGGCTCCTCTACGTCAACGACTACTACCGGACCCGCTACCGGGGGAAGCTCCTGCTCGTCTTCGACGACACGATCGGCTCGGAGGAGAAGCGCCCCGCGCCCGAGTTCTTCGATCTCATCCAGGGGGACTGCGAGCTCGCCGGGGTGAAGCCGGACGCGGTGTACTACAAGTCGGACCAGATCCCGGCCCACTACCCGTGGGCGCGACGGGTGATCGAGCGGGGGGGCGCGTACGTCTGCGTCTGCCCCGCGGACCGCCTCCGCGAGAACCGCGCCGCCGGCCGGGCGTGCCCGGAGCGGGCCCAGACCCCGACCGAGACTCTGGAAGGGTGGGAGAAGATGCTGGGGGGCGCCTACGCGGCCGGCGAGGCCGTGCTGCGACTGCGCACGGACCTCGCCGACCCCGACCCCGCGTTCCGCGACCGGGTGCTGTTCCGCATCAGCGACCTCGAGCACCCCCGGGTCGGGCGGAAGTACCGGGTCTGGCCGATGCTCGAGTTCGCCTGGGCGGTGGGGGACGTCGAGCTCGGGGTGACCCACGTGCTTCGCGGCAAGGAGCTCGTCATCGAGGACCGGATGCAGCGGTACATCTGGGACCTCCTCGGGATCCAGGGCCCGCCGTTCCTGCACTGGGGGCTCCTCCGCGTGCGCGAGGCGAAGGTGTCGAAGAGCAAGTCGAACCGGGAGGTCCAGAGCGGCCTCTACGACGGCTGGGCGGACCCGAGGACCTGGTCACTCCGCTCCCTCGATCGGAGGGGGATCTCCATGGAGGCGCTGCGCGAGTTCATCCTCTCGTTCGGCCTCTCGCTCTCCGACATCGAGGTCGCCGCCGAGACGCTCTACGCGGAGAACCGCAAGAGGATCGACGCGACGACCGTGCGCCGCGCGTTCGTCGCCGACCCGGTCCGGGTCGACGTCGAGGGGTACCCGTTCGATCTCGCGACGACGACGCTCGCGAACCACCCGGATCGCCCCGAGCTCGGGTCGAGGGAGGTGCGCGCCGGGCCGTCGTTCTACCTGGCGCGCCGCGACCTCGCCGCGCATCCGGGCGAGGAGGTCCGCCTCAAGGACCTCGCCAACATCGCGCTCCCCGCCGCGATCGACGGCCCCGGCCCGATCCGGGCCACGTTCCTCGAGCGCGAGAACCGGCGAATCCCCCGGCTCCAGTGGGTCGGGGTGGACGGCGCGGTGCCCGTCGACCTCCTCGAGGCCGAGGGGGCGCACGTGCGAGGGCTCGCCGAGAGGGCCGTCGCGGGCGCCCGGCCCCGGGACATCCTGCAGTTCGAACGGGTCGGGTTCGTGCGGGTGGACGCGGACTGGGCTCCCGGCAGCGAGCCGGCCCGCGTCGTCTACGGCCACCCGTAGGCCCGAGCCGGTAGCGTGGGAGGAGGCGTGGGTCCGGCCCTCCCGAGTCGCGGCGACCCCAGGGGCCCTCCCCGGGGCGACCGCTCGAGCGGGCGGCCCCTGTTCGCGGTGTTCCTCGCGACGTTCTTCGTCCGGTTCGCCTTCGGGAGCACGCTCGCGATCTTCGCCGCGTACGTCACGCACCGCGCGACCGGCCTCGGCGCCGGGGACGTGGGGACGGCCGGCTTCGTCAGCGCGCTCGCGCCGGTCGGGGAGTTCTCGACGGTCCTGTTCGCCGGGGTGGCGGCGGACCGGTGGGGACGGTTCCCGGTGCTGTTCGGCGGGATGGCCGCCGCCGCGATCCTGTTCCTCGCCATCTCCTCGACGCGCGGGGTCGACCTCCTCGGCGCGGCGAACCTTTTGTTCGGCGTCGCGAGCGGAGCGATCCTCGCCGCCAGCCTCGCGGTCGTCGCCGACCGGTCGGGCGAGGAGGAGCGGGGCTACGAGATGGGCCGTTTCGACGCGATGAACCTCGCCGGATGGGTGACCGGGTACGCGTTCGGCCTCGGTGTCGAGTCGGTCGTCCCGAACCGCCAGCTCGGGCTGGTCTTCGTGGCGGGCGCCGCGGTGCTCGCGGTCGGGCTCGTCGTCGCGGCCCGGCTCGTCCGGGGCCTTCCCGAGACGCGCCCCCGATCGCGCCGGTCCGTCCGCGCGGTCGTGGCGAGCGCTCTCCGCGCGAAGGTCCTCGTCGTCACCCTCCCGTGGCTCGCGATCTACGCCCTCATCGGGGTCGCGCTCGTCTTCCTCGGGCCGGCGGCGGGAGGGATCGGGGTACGGACGAGCTACCTCGCCCTCGCGATCGGCGTCGGCGGGGGCCTCCTCGTCCTGACGCAGCCGTCGTTCGGGAGGCTCGCGGACCGGTGGGGCCGGACCCGGCTGATGACGATCGGCGCGACGGGCTTCGGCCTCGTGATGCTGTTCGCGAGCCTGCTCGTCGCCTACGGGCCCCGGTGGCCCCTCCTCGCGGGGATCGGGGTCAGCGTCCTCCTCGCGCTCGGCTACGGCCCGGCCGCCCTCGCGGCCCTCGCGGACCTCGCGCTCGAGCTCAGCCGGGCGACGACGATGGCGATCTACTCGCTCACGATCTCCCTCGGGATGCTGATCGGGCTGGTCGGGGCCGCGACGCTCGTCCCGGCCTGGGGGGACCGGGGCCTCTACGCGTTCTTCGGGGCGATCACCGCGGTCCTCGCGGTGCTCACCGCCGTCCGCTGGCGGGAGGCGTCACGCGCTACGATTCCGGTTCGATAACGACGTGCCGGAGCACCGGGTACTCCGCGCGGAGCGCGAGGGCGAGCCGGTCGATCGCCGCCTCGAGCTGGTCGGTGGTGAGGCCGTCCTGGAAGTTGATCCGGAGCGCGAGGAGCGCGTCGTCCGGCCCGAGCAGCATCGACTCGAACGAGCGGACCCGGGCGACGTTCGCGTCCCGCTCGACGACCGCGAGCATCCGCTGCGCGATCGGGGGGGCGAGCGCCCGCCCGATGAGATACTCCCGGCTCTCGGCGGTGAGGACGAAGCCGGTCGCGACGAGGAGGATCCCCTCGAGGGCGGCGACGCCGCCGTCCAAGGAGTCGTTGCCGGTCCGCCAAACGACCACGAGACCCGCGAAGGCGACGACCGCGCCGACGACCGTGACCAGGTCCTGGAAGAAGATCGACTTGAGCCCCTGGTGCGCCGACTCGAGCAGCGACTGGAGCGTCTGCCGGGAGATGCGGAGCTCGCGGAGCGTGATCCAGATCCCGACGAGGCTCACGCCGAGCGTCGCGCCGACGACGGCGAGCCCCTCGGGGAGGTGCGAGACCGGCGTCGGGGCGAGGAGCTGATCGATGCCCGTGACCGCGGCGAGAATCCCCGCGATCGTGAACGTCACGACGGTCGAGACGAACGCCCAGAAGAACCGCTCCTTGCCGAAGCCGAACGGGTGCTCGACGTCCGGGGGCCGGCGCGAGACGTGGAGGCCCCAGAGGAGCAGCCCGCTCCCGACGAGGTCGGTGAGGGTGTAGATCGCTTGCGAGAGGACGGTCCGGCTGCCGGAGACGAGGGCGACCGAGAGGTTCGCCACGAACAGCGTGCCGTTGAGCAGGAGCGTCGCGTAGAGGATCACCCAAGGGCGCATGAGAGGAGTCGGTCCCCGCGGGGCCCGTTGTACCGGGCCCCCGGGCGATAAGGGTTCGCCGAGACCGGGGGTGCGGAGGGACCGCCCGGATTCGCCGAGCGCACCCCATCGGGTCGATTCCAAACCAACCGTTAAATCGCGAGGGAGGGTGCTCCGGGGGCCGACGATGAGCGAGCCGGGCACACGGTCCCCGCCTTCGAGCGGCCCGGGCCTCGGACCGGGCAGCTCCCCCGCGCCGCGCCGATTCCCCCGGCCGGCTCTGGGCTCGCTCGGGCTCTCGCCAGGCAAGACGGCCCGGCTTCGGCGGATGCTCTACGAGCACGGCCCGGGGGGCGGGACGCTCCTGGTCCTCCCCATCGACCAAGGGCTCGAGCACGGGCCCGTCGATTTCTTCGCGAACCCCGACGCGCTCGACCCCCGCTACCAGTTCGATCTCGCCCGCGAGGGACGGTTCAGCGCCATCGCCGTCCACGTCGGGCTCGCGGAGAAGTATTTCCACGAGTTCGCGGGGGACGTTCCCCTCATCCTGAAGCTGAACGGGAAGACCGCCATCCCCTCCGACGCCGAGGCGTTCAGCCCGCTCACGGGAACGGTGGAGGATGCGGTCCGGCTCGGGGCCGACGCGGTCGGGTACACCGTCTATGTCGGGTCCCCCTCGCAGGACCGGGACTTCCGCCAGTTCCTTCGCGTACGTCGCGACGCGGAGCGGCTCGGGATGCCGGTGATCGTCTGGGCGTACCCGCGGGGCGAGGCGGTCGCGAAGAAGGGTGGCCGCGACAGCCCGTACGCCGTGGAATACGCCGCCCGGGTCGCGCTCGAGCTCGGCGCGGACATCGTGAAGGTCAACGCGCCGGTCCCGTCCGAGAAGGACGCCGAGAGCCCGGCCCCCTACTCGACGCTCCGGCTCTCGCCCGAGGAGGCCCTCCGCCGCGCGGTGGAGAGCGCGGGCCGCGCGCTCGTCCTCGTCTCGGGCGGGGAGAAGGTCGCCGACCCGGCGCTCCTCGGGAAGGTGCGCTCGTCGCTCGACGCGGGCGCGACGGGGATCATCTTCGGCCGCAACCTCTGGCAGCGACCGCGCGCCGAGGCTCTCCGCCTCACCCGGGACCTCCATGCGATCTTCCGGGAGTACGCCCAGCCCGCCCTCTAGACCGCCGATCCCGCTGTTCGTCCGGTTCCTCGAGGAGGACGATCCGCGGCGCTGCACCGGGCACCGGTTGCTCCAGCGGGGACTCGTCCGACGGGCGGCCGCTCGACGCGAGGGCCGGCCGGCGCCGATCGCGCTCGATCCGTTCGCTCCCGTCCCCCTCTGCGGCCGCGATCGGGAGCGGGCCGAGTCCGCGGGGTTCCTCGTCGTCGACGGGTCGTGGAACCGGCTCTCGGCCCGGAGCCGGCTCTCCGACGACGGGGAGTCTCCCGGACGCAGGGGCTCGCGGCGTCTCCCCCTCCTGGTCGCGACGAACCCGCAGCACTTCGGACGCTGGACCCAGCTCACCACCGCCGAGGCGCTCGCCGCCGCGGTCTACCTCGTCGGCCGCCCCCTCGAGGCCGAGCGTCTCCTCGAGGGGCTGCGGGGCGGCCCCGCCTTCCTCGAGATCAATCGCGCCCGGCTCGATCGGTTCGCCCGGGCCGCGTCCCGCGACGAGGTCACCGTCGCGGAGCGAGAGATCTTCGGAGCGCCCTCGCCCGCACGGTAGTCGGGATCAGGACTCGGGCGGCCCTACGGGTCCGCGGTGGATCGTCGACCCTCGGTGGAGAGGTGTTCGACCCGGAGGTCCGCCACCGACCGGATGCGGGCGCCCAGCGGCGCCCACGCCGCGATCACGCCGCCGTACCGTTCGTAGAGCCGGCAGGTGTGCAGGGTGAGGGAGCGATCGTGGTAGACCGGCTGCCCGGTGATATCGGGATCGTGGCCCCGCAGCACCACCGACAGCCCGCTCGCGACGAGGAACGTGTCGAGGTCCCGCTCGCCCCACGGTTCCGCCGCCCCCCGTCGCACCTCGGAAGCGCCGCACTCGGCCCAGGTGATCTCGAGCAGCCGATCGTCGCTCAGGTCGTCGAACGCACGGGTCCAGGGACGGGGGAGCGCGCCTCGAGGGAACCCCGCGTGGGCGAGGTAGGCCCCGCTGCGGGTCGAGACGGCGACCGGGCCCCGTTCGAAGAGCGCCATCAGGCGTCCGTAGCGGGCGCCGCCGTCGTGCCAGAGCGCCTCCGCCTCCGCGGGGAACGTATGAGGTTGGGCCCCCAGGCGGCGGGCGAGCTCGTGGTTGCCCTGCAGGAGGACGACGCGATCCGGCCAGCGGGCCTCGGCCGAGAGGAGCCAGAGGGCGTTGACCACCGACCCCGGGCCACAGTCCGGCGGCGAGCGGTCGATGTAGTCTCCCAGGCCCACGAGGTACGCCCCGCTCCCGGCGGCGACGAACTTTGCGACGAGCTCCCCGGTCGAGCGCCAGTCCCCGTGCGAGTCCCCGAAGACGAGGGCGGAGCTCCCCGGACGGTCGGGGAGTTCGACCCACGCGGGGCGCCGAGGGACGGTCGCTTCCAGGAGCGCGAGGAGGCGGTCGGTCTCCTTAAGCGACAGGCCCACGAGCGACGCCGGGGACTCCGGAAACGCCTCCACAGGCCGATCGCCTCCGGTTCACGGGCCCGGGAGAAGTGCGGGGGGCCGGAGTTTCCGGTGACCGGTCGCGTCGTCCGGTCGACCCTTTGAACCGGCGCATGCCCTAGGCAACAGGGTCCTAAGCCCTGCCTCGGTGGCCCCGGCGGCAACGCCGCGCGGCTTGGCCGAACTGGAGCACCCCCGCACCGAGAGGTCGATCGCGCGCGCGAAGTAGCCCCGGCAGGAGTCTCGGCCGACCGGGACGCGGACGCCCGCGGCATTCGAACCTGCGTCGCGAGATCCAGAGTCTCGCATGATTGGCCACTACACCACGGGGCTACGGGCTCGGCCAGCCGTGGGCCGCTGATAAACATTGTCGGGCCCGG
>JASIEC010000117.1 GCA_030046135.1 Thermoplasmata archaeon
GCGGGGGCCGAACTCCGGTCGTTCGATCCTAAGCGGACCAGTCCGAAGGGGACGCCGGGGAGCTTCGAAGCACCCTTAGGCACGCTACCTGGGCGTGCGGACGAGCCGCACCTGGTCTCCGGACCACTCGAATCGCAGGCGGGACCGCTTCGCCCAGAGGCTCCGACGGTTCCACAGGGCCCCGGCGAGCAGCGGGAGGCCGATCGACGCCTCGACGTGGGCCATCGCCCGCGTTGCGGTCCGCGAGATCTTGCCCCAGGACTGGGCCTCGTCGAGCGTGCTCCCCGAGAGCCCGCCCCAGTGGGGGACGTCGGTGGTGATCTGGAGGGCGTAGTAGTGGCCCTCCCCCTCCCGGCCGAACGCGTAGTTCGCCATCACGATCCCGTCGTTGATCCAGTTCTTCGGCGTCCCTCCGCCGATGTAGATCACGGCCGTCCGCGGGGATCCGGCGAGGATCTGGACGAGCTCGTAGTTGTCGCGCACCGCGTCCAGGATGAACCGGTCCTTCCGGCGGCGGTTCGCCTGGTACTGGAGGGTGAGGCCGATGCCGATCGAGCTGTCGATCAAGGCGGGGGAGAAGACGGGGACCCCCCGGCGCGCCGCGGTCGCGACGATCGAGTCCGGGTGGTCGAACTGGCGGCCGAGGAACTCGAGGAACTCCCGGGAGGAGGCCGGTCGGCGCGGGAACTTCTCCGTGATCCGCCCGATCGCGCGGTCCGTCTCCTCGAACTTGAGTTCGTCGACGTACGTGTCGTAGATCCGGTCGAGGTAGGCGTCGCGGAGCTGCACGTCGTCGGCCGTGGGGGTCCCCATCCAGTGGCGTCCCCCGATCGTCTGGTAGAGATCCTGGTAGAGGACCGCGCCGGTCGAGACGACGACGTCGACCAGCCCCCAGTCGACGAGGTCGCGCAGGACCTTGCGGAGCCCCGCGGCGATCAGCGGGCCCGAGAGCCCGAGGAAGATCGTCGGACGTCGCTTGTCGGTGAGGGCGTTCTCCCAAACTTCGAGACACCGGCCCAGGTTCCGGGCCTGGATCGACGACGTCTGGAATTGGGTCAGCAGCTCGCCGAGACCCGCCACGCGCGTCACGTCGACGGCGCGGACGGGGGTCTTCAGGAACCCCCGGCGCCGGGCGGCGGTGCTGGGCGGCACGGCGGCGCCCACGGTCGTGCGGTCCTTAACGGGTGCGCCTTCCCGGCGGCCCCCGCGCCGGGGCCAACAGACCTATACCACCGCCCCCGTCCTATCGTCAGGGTGTCCCGAGGTGCCGTCGGTTCCCTCCCCGCTCCTTCGGGCGCTCGAGTCGCTCGGCGAGTACTCGGGCCGCACGCTCGTGATCGCGGGTCCGCCGTCGAGCGGGAAGTCGAAGCTCCTCGTTGAGGTCCGCAACCGGCTGCGCGGTCTCGGCGCCCGGAGCATCGAGCTCCAGGGGAACTATCGACAGCGGACCGTCCCGTACGGCGCCCTGGACGGGCTCCGTGACAAGGGGCCCCGACCGGAGGCGCCGGCGGATGCGACCGCCGGCGAGCCCCCGCTCGCGATCGACATCGGCCCGGGCCCGATCGGCGCGCTCCCGCTCCCGACCGAGGTGCCGGCTCCCCGGGGCGGTCGGCGACGGGGCGACCGGGGCCGACGGACGTTCCTCGGGACACCGGTGCGGGCCCGGTCGGCGAACGAGGGGGACCCGGACGCCTTCTGGCAGGACCTCCTCCCCGAGTTCCGAGGCTCCCAGGCCCATCCCGTCGCGATCCTGATCGAGGACGGCGCCCTGTTCGACGCGGAGAGCCGGGAGTTCGTTGTCGCCCTGTCCCGCCGCGCCCCGCTCCGTCCGCTCCTGATCGTGGTGACGCTCGACACGTCCGTCCCCGACGCCCGCCTGTGGGAGGACCGGCTCCTCGGCCGGAGCGACGTCGACTGGGTCCGGCTGACCGACGTCGCCCCCGATCCCCGGGAGGTGCACCGGCTGAAGGCGCTGTTCGAGGACCTCCCGACGCCGACCCAGCGGGTCCTCGGCGCCCTCGCCCTGCTCGGTGGCGACTCGGGGGAGGTCGTCCTCGCGAGGGTGGCGCGGCTCCGGTTCACCCAGCTCGGGGAGCACCTCCTCCCGGCGACGAAGATCGGGCTCGCCCGGGTCCGGGACGGCCGGGTCGAGCTGCTCCCGCGGAGCTCGGCCCCGATCGTCTCCGCGCTGCTCACGGAGTCGACGCGGCGCCAGATCCACGTCGAGATCGCGGAGGCGCTCGCGGCCCTCTCCCCCGAGCCCAACCCCGCCCGGCGGGTCGAGGTCGCCCACCACATGTTCCTCGGCGAGCCCGGGCCCGGGGCGGCGGCGCGGCTCCTCGAAGCCGCGGAGCTCAGCCTCGGGGTCTTCGCGTTCGATTCCGCGGCCGAGCTGCTCGCGGACGCCGTCACCTGCCTCGCCTCGATCCCGGTCTCCGACCGCGCCGCCCTCGAGCCCGAGCTGCGCCTCATCTACGCGAGGGCGCTGTTCTTCGCGGGTCGGCCGGCGGAGGGCGAGGCCGAACTGCGCGAAGGGGTCTCGACGGCGATCCGGGCCGGGCTTCCGGCGAGCACGATCGCCGAGCAGCTCGAGCCCCTCCTGCTCGCGATGCGGGCGACCGGGCCGCGGCCGTCGCTCACGATGACGCAGCTCGAGCTCGCCGAGCGGGCCCAGGACGGGGGCCTCGCGGAGGTCGAGCTGCTGTTCGAGACGCTGCTCGCGGACTTCCACATGGAGCGCCACCAGGTCGAACGCGCCCAGGCGGCCGCGCTCCGGGCGGCCCAGATCGCCCATCGGCTGAGGGAGCGGTACTTCCAGGCGTTCGGCCTCCTCGCGATGGGGTTCACGCGGATCTCGGGGACGGCCGAGGAGCGCGCCCAGGCGGAGCGCTACGTCCGGGCCGCACGGCACCTCTTCGGCGTCGCCCGGCGCTGGGAGTTCGACCATCTGGCCGGGGAGTACGAGGCGCGCCTGCTCGAGGCCCAGGGAGACCCGATGCGGGCCCTCCACCTCCGCCGTCGGAGCGTGGGCACGCTGGAACGGGAGAAGCTCCTGTCGATCGAGCTCGCCCACGAGGTGGGGATCGCGGAGCTCCTGCTCGATCAGGGGACCTCGGCCGGCGTCGCCGCGGCGCTCGAGCGGGCCGGCACGATCGTGAGGACCCTCCACCTCGTCCCGCCCGCCCCCGGCCTCCTCCGGTGCTGGCTGGCCGAGGGGCGGAGCCGGGCCCTCGCCGGGGATGCGGGGGCGGCGCGCGATGCCTGGGAGGCGATCGCGGACCTCCCCGAGACGAAGTCGATCCCGTCGATCCGGGCCGAGGCGCTCGTCCGCCTCGCCCTGCTCGAGCGGGCCTCCGACCGGGCGGAAGCCGCGGAGACGTGGGGGACGGAGGTCGCCGCCCCGGTGCTCCGGAGCGCGCTCCCGGACACCTGGCGCCCGTGGGTCGACCGGCTCGCCGAGATCGCGGCCGGGAGCCAGCTGGGGGGGGGACGGATCCCTCCCCCGGTCGCTCAGCCCACGGCGAGCGCCGGGAAGGACGAGAAGAGCCCCGGATCGAGGCCGTAGGCGATCGTCGTCGCTCCGACGATGAGGAGCACCACGACGATCGCCCGGTTCAACTGTCGGGCGGGGAGCCTCGTGCCGAGCCGCTCGCCGAGCTTCACGTCCCACGCCGCGACGAGGACGAGGGCGGAGCCCCCCGCGGCGAAGACGACCCACGGGCCGTAGGTCGAGACGAAGACGATCTCGAAGATCATCGTCGTGTCGCCGAGCTCGAGCAGGAAGATCGTCGCGAGGGCGGCGAAGAGCGCGGAGCGCGCGTGCCGCGCGATCTCGACGTCCTCCTCGGGGCGGAGGTAGAACCAGATCGCATAGCCGATGAGGAACGCCCCGCCCCCCGCGCGCAGGAGCCCGATCCTCCCGGGGCCGAGCGCGTCCGCGAGCGCCGCGCCGATCGTGACCGCGAGCCCGGTCGTGAGGAGGAAGGCGGTCGCCCCTCCGACCCACGTCGGCCCGGGGTGCCCCCGCGCCGCCATCGCGATCAGGGTGAGGCTCGTCCGGTCGACGAGCTCGAGGCCGCCGACCACGGCGAAGACGACGACGAACCCGGTGAGGAAGGAGCCGGTCACGGAGGGCCCCGGACGTCAGGCGAGGTGGCGGAGGAACTCGCCGAGCGGGCGCTCGCAGAAGGCGCACCGCAGGAGGACCGGCCTCCTCTCCACGACGTCGAACTCGCTCTCGATCGGCTCGGGCTGGTTCGAGATGCAGTTCGGGTTCGGGCAGCGGAGCACGCCGACGATCCGCGGGGGGAGGTCGACGGTGCGCTTCTCCCGGACCTTGTAGTCGTGGATGATCGAGATCGTGGCAGTCGGGGCGATGAGCGCGATCGCGTTCACCGTGCGCGGGGAGAGCTCGATGTTCTCGACCTTCACGATGTCCTTCCAGCCGAGCTTCCCCGAGCGGACATGGATCGCGACGCTCACGGTCGACTCCTTGTCGAGCGTCCCCACCCCGATGATCCGGAGGACCTCGAGAGCGAGGCCGCTCCCGATGTGGTCGATGACGGTCCCGTGATGGATCGGGGTGATCTTGAGCTCCCTCACGAGGCGCGCCCCCCCGGCTTCGGCCCGACGAGGATCTGTCGCAGCAGCGCCATCCGGACCGGCACGGCGAGGAACGCCTGGCGGAAGTACGCCGCGTGCGGAGTCCCGTCGACCTCGGGGGCGATCTCGCCGGCCCG
The DNA here is from genome assembly GCA_030046135.1 of Thermoplasmata archaeon. Classification (GTDB taxonomy): domain Archaea; phylum Thermoplasmatota; class Thermoplasmata; order Lutacidiplasmatales; family UBA184; genus Lutacidiplasma. Next base: position 4,740 of record JASIEC010000117.1, read on the forward strand.
GGGCAGGGGGTGCATCACGATCAGGCGCGGCTTCGACGCCGCGAGCAGCGCCGCATCGACCCGGTACGACCCCGCGACGGCCCGGTACTCGGACTCCTCGGGGAACCGCTCCTTCTGGATCCGGGTCACGTAGAGGACGTCCGCGTCCCGGATCGCGCGGCGAACGTCGGGCTCCTCCACGATCTTCGCGCCGCGGTGCCGCAGCTCGTCCCGGAACTCGTCGGGGAGCCGGAGCGCGGGCGGCGAGGTGAGGACGATCTCCGAGCCGAACCCCGCCAGCGCCTCGGCGAGCGAATGGACCGTCCGGCCGTACTTGAGGTCCCCCAGGAGGACGACCTTGAGCCCGGTAAGCGTCCCGAACGCCTCGTGCATCGTCGCGAGGTCGAGGAGCGTCTGGGTGGGGTGCTGGCCCGCCCCGTCGCCCGCGTTGATCACGGGCCGGTCGGAGGCGCGCGAGGCGAGCGCGGCCGCCCCCTCGTTCGGGTGCCGGATCACGATCGCGTCCGCGTACGAGCTCAGCATCCGGATCGTGTCGTAGAGGCTCTCCCCCTTGCGCAGGGAGGTCGCGCCGGCGTCGGCGATCGTGAGGCACGAGCCGCCGAGCCGGTGCACCGCCGCCTCGAACGACAGGCGGGTCCGCGTCGACGGCTCGAAGAACGCCATTGCGACGATCTTCTCTTCGAGCGGCCGCGCGACCTTCGATCCCTCGGCATACGGGATCATCTTCTTCGCGTCCGCGAGGACCCCCTCGATCTCCTCCCGGGAGAGGTCCCGGATCGTGACGATGTCCCGGCCCCGAAGGGACATGGCGGCGGCCGCAAGGGGGCGCCGTTTATGAAGGCCGCCTCGGTCCCGGCCCTTGCCGCCGCAACCGCTATCGCTCCAGGGCTCGAGGGCCGGCGATGCCCCGGTCCGCGTGGGACGCCCGGAGCGCCGGGCTGTTCGGCCTCACGGTCCTCGCGTGGGCGGGGAACTACCTGTTCGTCCGCATCGGGCTCGACTACGCGTCGGCTCTCTGGCTCGCGGCCCTGAGGGCCCTCGTCGGAGCGGCGGGGCTCGCGGTGTGGGCCGTGCTCCGGCCGCAGGCACTCTCGCTGGACGGCCGGGGACGACGGGACGCGCTCCTCCTCGGTATCCCGAACACCGCGCTGTTCCTCGGTCTCTGGTTCGTCGCCGCGAGCCGGGTCGCGGCCGGTCAGGCGGCCGTCGTCATCTACACGTTTCCTCTCTGGGTCGCCCTCTTCTCCGCCCCGGTCCTCGGGCGTCGGCTCACGACGGGGCACATCGCGGCGGTCTCCGTGGGGTTCGGCGGGATCGTCCTGCTCTCCCAGCCGTGGTCCGCCGGGGCCAGCGTCGGCTCGTCCGTCGCGCTCGCGGAGCTGCTTGCCGCCGCGGTGAGCTGGGCGATCGCGACCGTTCTGTTCCAGCGCCGTTTCCGCGCGGAGGAGCTCCCCGAGGCGAACCTCTGGCAGCTCGTCGGAGGGAGCGCGGCGCTCCTCCCCGCGGCCCTCCTCGTTCCCTTCGGGACGGTCCCCTCCTTCGGCGGGCCGCTCCTTCTCTCGCTCGTCTGGCTCGGCGTCTTCGGGACCGCGTTCGCCTACGCGGTCTGGTTCGCGCTCCTGGCCCGGATGCCGGCGGCCACGCTCAGCGCGTACTCGTTCCTCGTCCCGCTCGTCGCGCTCGCGCTGTCGGTCGCGTTCGTCGGCGAGAGGATCGACGGGGTCCAGGCGGGCGGGATCGCCCTCGTCCTCGCGAGCATCTACGGGGTGGCCCGGGGGCGTCCCGCGCCCGACCCGGCCCGTGCCGGCTAGCCCCGACGGGTCGTCGCGCGAGGGGAAGCGTCATCCGACCGCCGGGACGTTCCCCGCCATGGGCTCCCGCCGGGTGATCGAGTGGCTGCTGGAGGAAGACCAGCCGGGGGTGCGCTACCGGGCGCTCACGGAGATCGACGGCCGTCCGGCGCGCGATCCGGAGGTCCTTCGCGCGAGGCGAGAGATCCCTCGCCGAGGTTGGGTCGCCGACATCCTCGCGGTGCGGGCCCCGGGCGGCTGGTGGGTCGGCGAGGAGAACCTCTACCTCCCGAAGTACCTCTCCACGAACTGGCGGATGCTGGTCCTCGCGGAGCTCGGCGCCTCGCGGGAGATCCCGGCCGTCCGCGCGTCGTGCGAGCTCTGGATGCGCCGCTTTCCTCTCCGCGGGGGCGGCGTCGGCGGGAACTCGAGGGGGACTGGCCATCACTGCGTCGTCGGCAACATGGCCCGGGCGCTGATCCGGCTAGGGTATGGCGACGACCCGAGGGTCCGAAAGAGCCTCGACTGGCTGGTCGAGACCGCCGACCCGAAGGGGGGGTGGTCGTGCTTCGGGCGGGGAAGGAACCTCGACTCGTGGGAGGGCCTCAGCGCCTTCGCGGCGTACCCTCGCGCGCGCTGGACGGCGGGGATGCAGCGGTGCGTCGACCTCGCCTCGGAGTTCTTTCTCGAGCGGGAGCTCCACCGGCAAGGCGGCCGGTACGCCCCGTGGTACCGGTTCCACGACCCGGTCCACTACTACTACGACGTCTTGGTCGGCCTCGACCTCGTGACGGCCCTCGGACGTGGGGACGATCCGCGGCTCAAGTTCGCCCTCAGCCTACTCCGGAAGAAGCGACGGGCCGACGGGCGGTGGAACCTCGATGCGATCCACCCCGATGTCGCGGGCGGGATGGCCCGGTGGTACCGCGAGCACCCCCGGCAGCGCCCGACGCCGTGGGGGCTCGAGACCGTCGGGGCCCCGAGCAAGATGGTCACCCTGAGGGCCCTCAACGTGCTCCAGCGGGTCGGCGCCTGAGACCGAGTTCTCCCGGTGCGGAGGCGCCCGCGGTGAATCGCCCGTCCGCGATGGCAGGAGGACGCTAGGTTCCCGCCGTGCTCGACGGCCCGAGCCGGTCCTGCACGAACTCGAGATTCTTCCGGTAGAACTGAGAGAACTTCCAGCGATCGTACGGAGCCTGGGGGAGCTCCCCGTCCGTCTCCGTCGGGGCCTTCCCCTCGGACCGGCGCTCCCGGGCTCGACGCTGGAGCGAGCCGACGTACGCCTCGAGGGTCAGGATCTCGGGCACTCCCCCGACGGGTCCGTGCCCGGGGAGGGCCCGGTCCGGGCGGAGTCCGCGGACCTCGGCGAGGATCCGCAGGAGGCTCTCCGGGTCCCCGTCGGCCATCGAAGGATGGAACCCCGAGGCGAGCAGGTCCCCGAGGAAGACGATCCTCTCGTCCGGGAGGAAGACGAGCACGTCGCTCGGCGAGTGGCCCCCCCCGAACGAGAGCACCCGGGCGGACCGACGGCTCCCGTGGATCACGAGCTCGCGCTCGAGCGTGAGCTCGGCCGGCCTGATCGCGAGGTCGGAGGGCGTCGCGAGGATCCCCTCGTACCACGCCTCGAGGATCCGTCGTTCGGCCGGGGAGGCCGGGATGCGGCCGGACCGGAGCCCCTCGAGCTCCGCCGGGACCTCGGCCCGATCGCTCGCGAGGTGCTCGCGCGCTCTCTCGATCACGAGCTCCCGGACCCTCTTCGTCGAGACGACCCGGACCGGGGCGAGGGCGGAGGTCCCGCGGACGTGGTCCCCGTGGTAGTGGCTGTGGACGAGGAGGTCGGTCGGCCGTCCGGTGAGCCGCTGCGCGGCGCGTCCGAGGGCCTCTCCCGCCTTCGGGGTGAGCATCGCGTCGAAGACGAGGCTCGTGCCCCCGAGGTCTACGATGCCCGCGTTGCAGAGGCCAAACCCGTCGGGGGTCGCGATCGCCGCGTGGACCCCCGGGGCGAGCTCCTCGAGGGTGAAGTGCTCTCGGGTCGCCGTCACGGGTCTCCCAGCCGAACCCCGCTTATCGCCTCGTCGCGGGCAAGCGGACGGAGCCGGGGCCCTAGGACCGGCGGCGCCGCCGCTTTAGCGTGCGAACGGCGACCCCGGTGTGGCGTGCGAGACGACGGACCTCGCCCTCGTCAATCCACTCCACCCGGAGATAGTCGAGAAGCTCGCGATCGGTCATGCCGAGACGGCGTCCCTCCCGGACCGTGCGCCGGTACGCCTCGATCTCGGACGGCGCGTCCACGTAGCTCAGCCGGGGGTAGAACAGGCGCTCGCCCCGCCGGAACTGGCGGACGTGGCAGAGCTCGTGGAAGAGGTCGAGGTAGAGCGTCCGGAGGTCGCTCGTGGCGAGGTGCCGCGAGCTGATCAGGAGGTGCCCGTCGTCGTCGCTCGTCCCCATGTAGCCGAACCGGGCCGAGAAGAACTCGACCCGAAGGTTCCGAAGGACCCGCGCGGTGGAACGGCCGAACAGTTCCCGGACCGCGGCCACCGTCTCGAAGCCCCGGAAGAACCTCGTGAACGGGTAGAGCTTCTTCGGAGCCCGACGCGAGATCTTGACGCCCAATCGGAGCGGGGAGCGCATGGCGACCTCGCCAGCCGGCTCGGCAGATAGGCTCTCGCCCCGCCGGTCGCGGCCCCGAGGGGACCCCGCTCAACTCCGAGGGAGGTAGCGCTCGGCCGCGCTCTCGGCGTCTTCGTCGCCGGGGGCCGGCTTCGGGCGCGCGCCCGTGGCGAGCGAGGCTTCGAGGGCCTTCGCCCGACGCGCGAGCGCCACGTTGTCGTTGTAGTAGCGCGCGGCCATCGTGGTCAGGCGGGACCGGTCCCGGGCGCAGTCCACCAGATCGCGCGCGAGCTCCTCGAGGCGCCGCAGGGAGAGCACGGGGTCTGCGTGCTCCTTCGTGACTTGCGAGACCGCGCTCGGGGCGACGAGCAGAGGCATCACGGTGGCGAGCCATGTCCAGAAACCGGGGGCGTCGATCGTGTCGACGTCGACCCACGGTTTCAGACGACGGGCGAGCCCGTCCGGGATCGAAAGCTCGAGCTTCGCCGACCGCTGCGCCCCCGTCCGACCGCCCGCTTGCATTTCGCTGCTCCGCAGGAGTCATTGGCAGCGCGCTGCGGTTTCCGAGGGCCCGGCCGGCCGGCGGAGGCTGACTCCTCAGCCGACCGGAGAGAACCGCCCAGCGTATTTGAGCCCGCATTCCGACCGTCGCCCTGGTCCGCAGATCGGCGACCCCCCGGGCCCGGCTCGGGTCTCCTAGGCCAGGTCGGCGGGCGGTGTGGATCGCAGGCGGCGACCGGTCCGGCGACGGATCCCAAGTCCCGGCGCCTCGAACGGCGAACTCGGTCCTAGGAGACTCCCTTAAGGCGAGAGCCGGCCTCGGGTCGTACGCTCTGGGCCGATGGAAGCTGAGCTGGCCGACGAGCTGGCCCCCGACGACAGGCCGCCCGCGTGGACGTGGCTCATGCTCGTGTTAGGCGGATTCCTCATCCTCGCGGGACTCGGAAGCTTTCTCACGGTCCCGGCTGGACGGCCTCCCTGGCCCGACGACGCGCCCGCTGCCCTCTTCGCTGTGATCGGAGTGGCGGTCGTCGCACTGGGGATTCGCTACCGGGCGGCTTGGACGCCGACCGGGGCTCCCGAAGAGGGGGAGTGGCCGTACCGCTGGACCGGATTCCCTGCCCGCCAGTGGTCTCCCGCGTACTTCGCCTCCGGCCTCTTCTTCGCCGCGCTCGCGGTGCTGTTGCTGCTCCTTCGGATGTGGCTGCTGGGAGCCCTGCTCGCCGTGCCCGCGGCGTGCGCCCTCGTCCTAGGCATCATGTTCGCCCGGCCAGGGGCGACGGACTAGCGGTCTCGTCACGCCCGATCCGGCGGAACGAGGGGGCGAATCGAAGTGTGGCCGGCCGAAGGTCCCCTCGGCTCGGAGTGAGCACCCCTCGCAGTTCCGACTAGATTCCCCCGGGAGCGCGCACCCCAACTCCCTCGTCCTGGCGGGACTCGGCGGCGGGGGGCTGGTCCCCCCTGGCTCAGTACGTGTCCAGCGTCAAGCCGGAGACTCGAGCGAAATCGGCGTCCCGGGTGACGAGCTGGGCGTGGTGATGCTTGGCCGTGGCCGCGATGAGAAGGTCGAGCGTCCCCACCGGCTCACCCCGTCGCAGGCATTCGCCCCCCAGCCGGGCGGCTTCGATCGCGATTGGTTCGGTGACGTCCAACACTTCCAGTTCGGCGACGAACCGAAGGGCTTGCTCGAGTCGCCGCCCGCCTTGGTGGAACGCGCCCGCCAAGAACTCGGTGAGCGCCGGCGCGGGGATCGCCAGGCGCTCGTCCCGGGCCGACAGGTCCCCGGCCTTCGCGAGGGCCCGGGGTTCCCCGTTCGCGAAAGCGATGCAGAACGCCGAGTCCAGGCACTTCACAGGTTGCCCCACGTCCGCCGGATCCTCTCGGTCCGCCGTCGATCGCCGTCCCCGAGGTCCGAGTAAGCGCGGTCAAGCTCACGGCGCTCCTTCGGGGTCAGGTCCTTCCACATCCCCCCGAACGACGTGATCGGCCGGCGCGGCCGTGCGAGGCGCTTGACGGCATCGCTGAAGCTCTCGTCGCTCCGCTTCTGGCGCTTCAACAGTTCGTACGCCTCGGTGTCCAGCGCAACGGTCTTTGTCGCCATGAGTCTACAGGCACGATATGCAGGTTAACCATGTCTCCCTTGCACGAACGCGTCGGACGGAGCAGGGGATTCCTCGCGCGGAAGGACGTCGGCGGCCGGCGTCACCCTGGAGGGGCGATCCCCGTCGCGAGGTGCGGCCTGCCGTTCAGGGCCCGTCGGGACCGCGAGAGGCCGACGGATCGATGCAGGAAGTAACCGGCCGGGATTCACCCCGGCCGGGCCAGGTCGTGGTAGTAAGCCCCTTTCCGTTTCAGACAGCATTCGACTCCGCGCTCTCCTCGGCGATCGGGGAAACTCCTCATCCCGCCGCTCAGAGCTTGCTCCCGGGGAGTCGGCCGTTTCACCATCTCCCGGTGGAGCCTCCGGGGCGGCCCCTTCACCGTCCCACCGGGCTGTGTCGTTTCTGCTCCGGAGCTCGGACTCTCGCCCGTCGGG
>JASIEC010000118.1 GCA_030046135.1 Thermoplasmata archaeon
TGCGATAGGCGGTGCCGCCGCCCCGGGCCTCCGCGAGCGGGCCGAGCACCCCGTTGTCGGGCCCGACCAGGATCGAGCCGTCCGCGCAGGCGACCGCCACGGGCGCTCGCCGTCCCCCGACCCCTGGGTCGACGACCACGACGTGGACCGCGCCGGCCGGGAACCGCTCGAGGATCGGTCGGAGGAGGAACGCCGCCTCGACGATGTCGTGGGGCCGCAGCTCGTGGGTGAGGTCGATGACGCGCTCCGGTGGAAGGGCGTGGAGCAGCACGGCGCGCATCTGCGCGGCGTAGGCGCTCCCCAGGTCGCTCGAGAGGGTGACGAGGCGCGGCCCGCGCACGCGGTGCGCGCCCACGCGACCGGCCGCTCGCCTACGACTTCATGATCGCGATCAGGAAGATCCCGACCGCGACCAGCGCGCCGATGACGGCGGCGATGATCACCAAGAACGACTCCCAGACGAGCGACTCGAGCGCGCCGTGGTGGCCCGCATCGATCCAGCCCTCATGGTAGGCGTATCCGCTGAGCAGCCCGACGACCAGTCCGGCGACGAGCAGCCCCACCCCGACCGTCCGGCTCTTCCCGCTGCCAAAGTAGGCGGTGAAGATCCCGGCGAGGATCATGAACAGCGCGAAGACGAGCAGGAAGATCTCGAGGAACTGCCAGCCGCCGATCTTCAGCGCCGATCCCAATCCGATTAGCTCGAACATACGGTTTCCTCAGAACTTGATGCCCGTGAGCGTCTTCGTGTCGATCACGCCGGCCACGGAGCGGATCTTGTCCACGACCAGTTGACCGAGCGCATTGAAATCCTCGGCCTCGACCTTGGCGATGAGGTCGTACTCGCCGAACAGCGGGTGGAGCTCGACGATGCCCCGGACCCGAAGTAGCTCCGTGTAGACCTCATGTTCCTTGGCCGGGGCCGTGCTGATCAGGACGAAGCCGATCGCCACGACCGAAGCACCTTCACGCCGCCGCGCGAGACGGTCCCGCCTTAATAAGCGTGTCGAGAACCGCGGCGCCGGCGCTCGCTCGACGCGGCCGGCCGCCGCCGGTCGCCACTCGAAAGTTCACGGCTTAAGTAGGTCGCGCGTACGCGCGCCCGTCCGATGCGGGTCTCGCTCCGCACATGGCCCGGTCGGCTCCTCGCGCGGCCCTGGCTGCTCGCGTTCGTGCCCGTCAACGCGGCGACCGCGGGGTTCGCGGTCGTCCTCCCGCTGCTGATCCTGATTCCCCTGCACGGCTCGTGGGGAGACGTCGCCGTCGCCGCGACGCTGTTCAACGCCGCCGTCATCCTCTCCTCCATCGTCTGGGGCTACCTCGCCGACGTCTATCCGCTTCGGCGCACGTTCCTGGTCGTCAACTACCTCGGGTACGCGGGCCTCTACGCGTTGCTCACCCGTGTCACGGGGTTCTCCGAGCTCTACGCGATCTACGCGGTGATCGGGGCGCTCGCCCCCGCGGGGGCGAGCGCGTCGAACCTCCTCATCCTCGAGAAGTTCACGCCGGCCGAGCGCGCGACGGCATTCGCCTCGTTCCAGGAGATGACGATGCTCGGCTCGGTCGCGGGCCTCCTCGTGGGGTACTTCTGGACCCTCGCGGACCGCGGCCTCCTCTCGCTGCTCTTCGTCCTCGCCGCCCTCGCCCTCGCCAGCGCGATCGCGGTGCGCCTCGGGATCTCCGAGGCGGGGCGGAAGGTACCGAGCACGGCCGCGGCGGACCATCCCGAGGGACTCCTCGCCCGGCTCCGCCCGGTCTCGGGATTCCACGGCTCCTTCCCGTTCTTCCCGCGGGGGCTCCGGCTCGGGCCGCATCCCGTGCGCCGCCTCTCGCGATGGGCGCGTGAGGAGCTCCACCACGAGATCCCGCTGATCCTCCTCGCGGGGTTCCTGTTCAACCTCTCGGCGAACCTCTACAACATCTCCTACACGCCGTACCTCTACTCCGCCGGGCTCGCGGCGACATCGATCTTCCTGGTCAACCTCGCGAACAACGCCGCCCAGACGGTCGTCTTCCCGATCACGGGGCCGCTCGCCAATCGCCTCGGCGCGGACCGTCTCGTGCGCCGGGCCGCGTACGTTCGAGGCGCTGGCTACCTCGCGACCGCCGGCTTCGGCATCCTGGCGTTCCTCCACGCCGGAGAGCTCGGCGCGAACGCAGCGGTGTACGCCCTTCTCGGGGGGGCGATGGCCCTCTACACGACGGCGAGCGCCCTCATGCTGTTCCGGGGCCTCGAGGGTCGGGACGCGGGGAGCCTCCTCGGCGTCAACAGCGCTCTCGGCGGCGCGGCCGCGGTCGCGGGGGCGGCGCTCGCGGGGGTCCTCTCCGTCTTCGGAAGCTTCTCGCTCGTGTTCTTCGTCGCCGGGGCGGTCCTCCTCGCGTCGCTCCCTCTCTGGGCGGCGGCGACGGTCGCCTACAGCCGTCGCCGGGCCGGGACCGCCCGGGCCCGGGAAAATCCTTAACCGACAGGGGTCTGCCCGAGACCCCCGACAGAACCTATGGTCGAAGCGAGCGAAGTGCAGCGGGGCCTCCAGGACGTCGTCGCTCTCGAATCCCGGATCTGCTTCATCGACGGGCGGCTCGGCCGCCTCCTCTACCAGGGGTACGACATCCGCGAGCTCGCGGAGCGCTCGACGTTCGAGGAGGTCGCCTATCTCCTGTGGTACGGCCGTCTCCCGACGTCCGCCCAGCTCGGCGACCTCAGCGCGCGTCTCCGCGAGCTGCGGGCGCTCCCGGCCCCGCTCTCCGACTGGATCGCGACGCTCCCGCCCACGACCGCGCCGATGGACCTCCTCCGCACGGCGGTGAGCGCGCTCGCGCTGTTCGAGCCCGAGGAGACCCGGCCGGGGCCGAGCTCGATCGGGGGAGCGCAGCGGCTGACGGCCGTCCTGCCCACGATCCTCGGTCAGTTCCACCGCCAGCGCACGGGAGCGAAACCCCTCCGTCCCCGACCGGAGCTCTCCGCCGCGGCGTACCTGCTCTACGCCGTGCTCGACCGCGAGCCGACCGAGCTCGAGACCCGCGCGCTCGACGTGGCGCTGATCCTCCACGCGGACCACGAGCTCAACGCGTCGACGTTCGCCGCGCGCGTGACGGCCTCGACGCTCAGCGATCTCTACAGCGCCGTGACGAGCGCCATCGGCACCCTCAAGGGACCGCTCCACGGCGGCGCGAACGAGCGGGTGATGGAGCTGCTCGCCGAGATCGGCACGGTCGATCGCGTCGAGGAGGTCGTGAAGGAGCGCCTCGCCCGGCACGAGCGGATCATGGGGTTCGGGCACCGCGTCTACAAGGTCGAGGACCCCCGGGCGACGATCCTGCGCCGCTGGTCCGAGAAGGTCGGCGCCGCGAAGGGGAACCTCCACGACTACGAGCTGCTGCGCAAGCTCGAGGAGGTGGTCCACCGCGAGAAGGGGCTCTATCCGAACGTCGACCTCTACTCGGGATCGGTCTACGCGCTCTTCGGGATCCCTCCCGACCTGTTCACGCCGCTGTTCGCCTCGAGCCGGGTCGCCGGGTGGACCGCCCACGTCCTCGAGGAGTACGACGACCTCCGCCTCATCCGGCCGACCGCGGCGTACGTCGGGCCGACCGACCTGACCTACGTCCCGATCGCGGAGCGCTCGGCCGACGCGGGACCCTCCCCCGGACGCGCACCACCCGCATGAGCGGGTAGCGCAGATCCGGGCGCGGCGCGAGCCGCGCCTCGACCTCGAGGGGCCCGTCGACGAGCCGGACCCTCACATCGAGCATCTCCGCCGTGAGGTAGCGGTAGGCGTAGCGGCCCCGCCCCACCCGCCCGCCCCGAGCGGGTCGGATCTCCACCCGGACCCCCGCCACGTACGGTTGCAGCCCGACCGCGGCCTCGACGGTGCGGGCGAGGGCGGGGGCCGTCCTCGGGGTGACGGGGATCCCGAGGTACTGGTGGAAGACGCCTCCCAGCTTGATCCCGGCCTCGAAGAGCAGGGCCTCGCGGCGGGTGAGGGGGGCTCGGTGGATCGACCGCCGCGGCACGCCGATTCACCCCGGGGCCGGCGTGCGCGCACGCGCGGTGAACGGGCCGACGAGGTAGTAGATCGCCACGCCGACGAGCAAGCCCAGCGAGGCCGCGTAGGCGAGAAGCCCCACCGGCGAGGAGGCGGCCGGCCGGAACTGGAGCGTCACGAGGGCGACCGCGACGAGCGTGGCCGTCACGCCGGCCGCCAGTCGGAGGGGGGCACCCCGGCGGATCTTGGGATAGGGGACGGGGACGACCATCATGATCGACACCACGGCGACCCCCACGAGAAGGCCGATCGGCTCGACGCCCGCGAACGCCGGGGTGTCGTGGAAGAGGACCACGACGATCACCGCGAGGGCGCTCTGCGGCGTGGGGACCCCGAGGAAGTAGGGCAGCGCGTGGGCTCGCGCCGTGAAGTACGTGAGGCGGGCGAGCGCGAGGGCGAGGTAGAGCGCGGCGAGCGCGACCACGAGGAACCGGTACGGGGCCCAGGCGGCGACGTCGCTCGTGTGGACCGCGACGAGCACCGCGGGGGCCGCCCCGAACGAGACCGCGTCCGCCACCGAATCGGCGACCCGACCGAACGCGCCCGCGGGGGCCGGGCTCCTTCGGGAGAGCATCCCGTCGAGGCCGTCGAAGCCGATCGCGATCGCGATGAGGAGCATCGCCCAGAGCTTGTTGCCGGCGAGCGTGTAGAGGATCGCGCCGACACCGAGGAGCCCGTTGCCGAGGGTGGCGAGGTTGGCCAACGCACGCCAGCGATCGATCACGGGGCGATCTCCGCGACCGTCGACACGCCCGCCCGAACCCGGTCCCCCGGGGCGACCGTGGGACGGACCCGGCCGCCGGGCAGGACGAGATCGACCCTCGAGCCCAGAACGATCATCCCGAGCCGGTCCCCCTTCCTCCGCGCGTCGCCCGGGCGCACGAACGGGACGATCCGCCGTGCGACGGCCCCGGTGATCTGGACGACCTCGACCGGCCCGAGCGCCGTCGCGAGCCGGTAGCGGAGGTGGACGTTCGAGTCAGCGCCCGACCGGTACGCGGGGGCGAACCCCGTCCCTCCGCGCTCCATCGACTCCACCGTCCCGTCGAGCGGGAAGCGGTTGACGTGCACGTCGGTGACGTTCATGAACACGGAGATGAACCAGCCGTCCCCCCGCCGCTCCACCGCGCGGATCCTCCCGTCGGCGGCGGAGACGATCCCCGGGCCGGCGGGGCGCTCGGGGTCGCGGAAGAAGATCGCGAAGAAGACGAGGAGCGCCGCGAGGACGGCCGCGAGCGCGACCTCGAGGGGACCCGCCGGGAGCGCGCGCAGTCCGACGGCGAGCCCGACCAACGCGAGCGCCGCGCCCGCCGGGGCGATGAAGCGAGCGCCCCCAGGGGCGAACACGCCTCGCCTAGCCCGTGAGGACGATCTCGATGCTCACGCCGTCCGGGACCTGGATCCGCATCACCTGGCGGAGGGCGCGCTCGTCCGCGTCGATGTCGATGAGGCGCTTGTGCAGGCGCATCTCCCAGTGATCGATCGTGCTCGTCCCGCCGCCGTCGGGTCCCTTGCGGATTGGGACGCGGAGCTTCTTCGTCGGGAGGGGGATCGGGCCCGAGATCGCGACGCCGGTCTTCTGGGAGATCTCGCGGATCTGCCGGCAGATCGAGTCGACCTTGCGGGAGTCGGTCCCGCTGAGCGAGATCCGGGCCTTCTGCGGCATCGATAGCCCGTCCCGCTCGGTGGGCCCCGCGCCGTCCTCCGCGGCGCTAGGCGCGCTTCTTGATGTCGACGACGACGCCCGCGGCGACCGTCTGGCCCATGTCGCGGACCGCGAACCGGCCGAGCTGGGGGAACTCCTTGTACTTCTCGAGGACAAGGGGGCGCTTCGGGGTGATCTTCACCACCGCCGCATCGCCGGTCTTGAGGGTCTGGGGGTTCTCCTCGGCGACCTGCCCGGTCTTCGGGTCGAGGCGCTTCTGGAGCTCTGTGAACTCGCAGGCGACCTGCGCCGTGTGGCAGTGGAACACCGGCGTGTAGCCGACGGTGATGACGCTCGGGTGGTTCAGCACCTGGACGTTCGCGATGAAGCTCTCGACGACCGTGGGGACGCTGGACGCGGGGCCCGCGACGTCGCCTCGACGGATGTCGTTCTTGTCGATCCCGCGGATGTTGAAGCCGATGTTGTCCCCCGGGATGGCCTCGGTGACGGCCTCGTGGTGCATCTCGATCGACTTCACTTCGCCGGACTTCCCGCTCGGCATGAACGTGATCTTGTCGCCGATCTTGAGCTTCCCGGTCTCCACGCGTCCCACCGGGACCGTCCCGATCCCCGTGATCGTGTAGACGTCCTGCACGGGGAGCCGGAGCGGCTTGTCGGTCGGCTTCTCGGGGACCTTCAGCGCGTCGAGCGCGCCGAGGAGCGTAGGGCCCTTGAACCAGGTCATCTGGGGGCTCGCCTTGTTGATGTTGTCGTCCTTGAACGCCGAGATCGGGAGGAACGTCACCTGCTCGGCGACCTTGAAGCCGACGTTCTTGAGGAGCTTCGTGAGCTCCTCCTTGATCTCCTCGTACTTCTTCTCGGAGTAGGCGACCTCCTGGCGGTCCATCTTGTTGATCGCGCAGATCAGCTGCGTCACGCCGAGCGTCCGCGCGAGGAAGATGTGCTCGCGCGTCTGCTCCTGGATCCCCTCCGCCGCGGAACAGACGAGCACGGCCGCGTCGGCCTGGCTCGTCCCCGTGATCATGTTCTTGACGAAGTCGCGGTGGCCGGGCGCGTCGATGATGGTGAAGTAGTACTTCTGGGTGTCAAAGCGGCGGTGCGCGATGTCGATCGTGACGCCGCGCTCACGCTCCTCCTTGAGCTCGTCCATCACCCAGGCGAACTCGAACGTCGCCTTCCCCTTCGCCTCGGCTTCCTGGCGGTACTTGTCGATCTCCTCTTGCCGGATGTAGCCGGTGTCGAGGAGAAGACGACCGACCGTGGTCGATTTCCCGTGGTCAACGTGTCCGATGAAGACGATGTTGAGGTGGGGTTTCTGCGCCATTTACTGAGGCT